>JBOHOS010000103.1:0-4170 GCA_050731295.1 Nitrospiraceae bacterium
ATGATAGGTGATCTCCGGGGGTTGGCAAGTCACGGATGGCGTCGAGTGATCGCTTGTTCACGATTACCGTCTAACTCCCTGCAAGTTGGTGTAAAATCCGCCGATGCGAATCGAGCGGCTTGGAGGACTTCAAGTCCGGATCACCGGAGGCGTGGATGGCCGGGGCGGAGGAAACGGCCCTCTGGTCGTGCTTCTGCATGGGTTCGGAGCGCCCGGCGATGATTTGGTTTCGCTCTCGCCGCTGCTCGAGACACCGCGGGGAACCCGCTTCGCGTTCCCCGAAGGTCCGCTGTCTCTTCGCATGGGATTTGGGGAATCGCGCGCATGGTGGATGCTCGATCTGGAGGGTCTTCAACGCGAGCGGGCCGCCGGGCGGGCACGCGATCTCTCTCGAGACATCCCTGCGGGATTGTCCGACGCGCGGACGCAGATGATCGCCTTGCTGGGCGAGATGGAACACCGGCTCGGCGGCGATCCGAGGAAGACGGTGTTGGGCGGATTTTCACAAGGCGCCATGCTGGCTTTGGATATCGCGCTTCGCATGGATCGGCCGTTTGCCGGTCTTGTCCTGCTGTCCGGCACGCTCGTGGCCAAACAGGAGTGGGTGCCGCTCATGCCGAAACGGCGCGGCCTTCCCGTCCTGCAAAGCCACGGCAGCGCGGACACCATTCTTCCTTTCTTTCTGGCCGAACAACTGCGGGACCTGCTTTCCAAGGCCGGGCTGGCTGTCGAATGGGTGCCGTTTCGAGGCGCGCACGAAATCCCCGATCAGGTCCTCACGCGAATGAAAGCCTTTCTCGGTCGAGTGATCGCGACGTAGGCACACGCACGTTGTCAATGCGCGCCCCTTCCGAGAGGAGACGATGATGCATCGACATCGAACCGCGATTCTCGTGGCAGTCTTGTTTAGCTGCAGTAAGCACTGCTACGAGCGCAATAGTCCGCTGAGAGCAAATTCATCGGCGTGCCGCTGAGCGACTCCTATATGCGACAAGCGGGAGCACGTTCGTCTACAAAGATCAAGTGCTCGCCAATTCAGTCGGCGGCAAGCTGCTGATTATCCGCTAAGGTCTCTTGGGCGGCGTTGATCCGCATCGCGCGCATTTTGTCCGGTGCGGACTTGACAAGTCACATTGATTTCACCTATGGCTCCGCTTATCGTTCAGCCCGATGTCCCCGGCTGCGGCTTGTCCGTGTTCACTGGCGCCTGCGTTGAGCCGCGTCGACATGGGCACCGGCGGCCCGGGCAGGCAGTGAAGGCATGAAGATGATCCCACCAAACGTCGGCCGCATGTCATTGAGGCTGCTACACGGCGGACAAAATCTGTTTCTTGGCACGCGGCTGCTATGCCGTCTCTCCGTCATCTTGCTTCTTGTCCTCCTCGGAATCCAAACGGCTGCCCCTGCCACGACCGCTCATGATGAGCCTTCCGGAGAAACCTACGCGCTCCTCAACGGCAACTGGTTCGACGGCCACACATTCAGGCCGCAGACCTTCTACTCGATCAATGGCGTCCTGACCCATACGAGGCCATTGAAAGTCGATTATGTGCTGGACCTGGCGAACGGCTTCGTGGTGCCGCCGTTCGCGGAAGCGCACAACCATAACGTGGACGGACCGTGGAATGTCGATGAGGTCATCCAGCGCTATCTGAAGGACGGCGTCTTCTACGTCAAGATTCCCGGTGACATCCGCGAGCTCACGGATCGGATTCGGCAGAAGATCACCTGCCGGCCAGCATTGATGTGATCTTTTCTCATGGCGGGCTCACGGCAACAGGCGGACATCCGATCCATTTGTATGAAGACATCCTTCGCCAATCTCGGTATGAGCCGATGCTGGGCCACCTGGACAAAGGGTGGTTCAACAACCGAGGCTATTTCATCATCGACACGGAAGCCGATCTACTCGACAAATGGAACACCATCATGGCCGGGAAACCGGATTTCCTTAAGACCTTCCTCATCGGCTCGGAACTGGACGACACCAAGCGAGATCGCGGACCTGTCCACACTCGGAAAGGCCTTGATCCCACGCTCTTGCATCGGATCGTGGCCCTCGCCCACCGTGATGGCCCGAAAGTTTCGACACACGTCGAGAAAGCCGGCGACTTTCACCATGCGGTGATGGCGGGAGTGGATGAAATCAATCATCTGCCGGGCTGGCTCGTATCGACCCCGCATGATGCGGAGAACGCCCGGCTTTCTGATGACGATGCGCGACGTGCCGCACGCCGAGGCGTAGTCGTCGTCACCACCACCGTGTCAAGCCATTCCATGCCAGGGGCGCCTGGTCATCCGGCTCATGGCCATGCCGGCGCTGAATCCGCTGCTGATCACTCGGCGAGTCGGAGCGATTTGGCCGTGCAGGCATTGGCGCGCGAAATCCAAATCCATAATTTACGCGTGCTCCATCGACATGGCGTCGCGATCGTCATCGGGAGCGATCACGCCGAAACTTCCCTGGCGGAAGTTTTGAACCTCCACGCGCTGAATGTGTTCGACAATCTCACGCTTCTGAAAATGTGGTGCGAAACCACGCCTCGCGCCATCTTCCCTCAACGAAACATCGGACTTTTGCAAGAGGGGTACGAAGCCAGCTTTCTCGTCCTAGGTGGAAATCCGCTCGATCGATTCGAAGAAGTGACGCGTATCAAGATACGGTTCAAAGAAGGCCACCCGCTTTCTCTGTCACCCTATTAGTTTCCCGCGCCGATGACTGATGTCGGCGAAATCCGTTCATTGATTTCAAGTCTGACTCCGTTTATAGTCCGACGGAATGCGGTCCTGCACCACCATAGACGGGCGGCGCGGAAAGATTTCGTTGACAAGAGCCTGCATAGCCGCCCGATGGGTGGGCGCCCTCGCTGCCGTCATTCTTCTCTGGTCGCCATGCCTGCACGCGGCGTCGCCCGATTTCGCGAACCAACACTATCAGCAGGGACTGGCCTTGTATCAGCGCGGCGATCATGACGGCGCCGCGGAGGCGTTGAAGAAGGCGCTGGCGCTCTCGCCGCAATCAGCCGAGGCGCATCATCTCTTGGGGATGGTCTATTTCACAGGGAAGCGGCAACCTGCCGAGGCCATCGAGTCGATTAAGAAGGCGATCCAACTCAGTCCGAAATTCTCACAAGCGTACTTCGATCTCGGACTGGTCTATAAAAGCCAGGGGAAATCCGCGGAGGCGGAACAGGCCTTCTCCCGAGCCATCAAGCTATCTCCTCGATCCGAGGAGGCGCACCTCGCCTTGGCCAAATTGTACGATCGTGACCAGGCCACGGCCAAAGCCATTCAAGCCTATCGCGCATTGCTGGCGATCCGGCCCGATCATCCCGAAGCCTTGTACAACCTCGGCCACCTCTATGACAGCCAGGGCGATAGCCGACAAGCCCGCGCGCTGCTGATGCGGCTGACACAGACCATGCCGAGCCATGCGGACGGCTGGTATCTCCTGGGGCGCATGGCGGAGAAGGACAATCATCTTGCAGAGGCCACGGACGCCTATCGACGCGCCATCGCCGCCAGACCGGATCTCGTGGACGCGCATTTCAATCTCGGATTTATCTATCGCAGTGAAGGCAAACCGGAAGACGCGGCCAATCAATTTCTCGAGGTGCTACGCTACAAGCCTGAATACGCGGAAGCGCACATGAACCTCGGTATCGTCTATACCAGCCTCAACAAGCTGGAGGCCGCGGAGCGGGAATATAAGCAAGCCATCGCGCTCAAACCCAATATGGTCGAGGCCCACTATAACCTCGGTGTTTTCTATGAACTCCAGCAGAAGGATCTGATCAAAGCCTTAGCCCAGTACCGGAAATACCTCGAGCTGGGAGGGAAAGACGAACGGGTTGAACGGATCGTGCGGAAAGGACAATAAGAACGATGAGTGAGACAACCTATTGGCTTGAATTGCCGGTGGAGAGTGGAATCAGCTCGGATCGGCGTGTTCTCACTCTGCCGCGTGAAGCGGATGAGTTAATCACCATGTTGGTCTCGTCCGCAAAGACGGCAAAGTTAAGCCAGTCATGACCTTCTTCATCGTTCATCACTCATCATCATCGTTTGATTCAACCTACCACCAGTATGGAAACCCCCATCCGCCCCACCCCCTAAATGGGCCCCCATAGGGTCCCCAATATGGGTACGGGCCGGGGTAGGGATAATAAG
>JBOHOS010000104.1:0-2815 GCA_050731295.1 Nitrospiraceae bacterium
CCTGCTTTATTCACGACCGATGACGAAAAGCCACATGCAAGCTGTTGTGGATAGCCGAGCGCTCCCTCTGCCCGCCGAGGGCGAGGCCGACTGGGGGAGGAGGCTCTCATTCCGCACGCTGCGAGAAGGCCTGAGCCTGGGACCACGCGCCGAACAAAGGTTTCACGACAGACGTCTCCTGCCTGCTCGCTCTGGGGTGCCTTCCTGCGCGAGACCCGGCGGGCGTTTAGCCCGGCAGGGCGCCCACTACCACGGCCAGTCGTCGCCAGGTCGCGCCCCAGGGAGCCGTCCGGGGCCGATGCCGCACGAGTCGGCGGACCGAGCCTTCCACCCAGACCGCGAGTTTCAGCAGCCGCTCCCGCAGCGTCGAGACTTGCGCGTCGGCACAGTCGGTCCCCTGCGCCCGGCGGCGCAGTTCCTGGAGCAGGACATAGGCCGCCGCCGTGAGCAGCACGCGGAACTGATTCGCCCAAAACTGCGAACAGCTTGTCCGATCCAGCGCCAGCCCATGATGCAACTCCTTGAGTCGGTTCTCCATGTCCCCGCGCTGGCCGTAGAGCGCATAGACGGTGGCGGGAGCATCAGCCACATTCGTGACCACACAGCGCGGATTGCACTTGGGATCACGCCCGGGGAGACGTCCCCCTTCGGCCTTGATGATTACCCGTCGGCGATGCGACCAGCTCTGGGCGGCGTAGCGCGTCTCCCCATAGACCTGCGCCGTCTGGCCGCTCAGCTTCGCCAGCCCGCCCGCTGCGTCAGTCGGGGGTTGCTCGCCAGCCCCACCACGTACTCGACCTGCTCCGCTTCCAAGAAGTCCAGCCAGTCGTTCCCGGCGAAGCCGCCATCCCCCCGGACCCGCAGCCCCGCGCCGGGAAACGCGCGCCGCAGGCGGCGCAGGAGCGTCCGCACGAGCCCCCCGCTCCGCGCTTGGCGGGGCTGTTCCCGGGTCGCAGGACGATGGCCACCACGTATTGCTCGGCTTCGTCGTTGAACGTCAGCGTCGCCACCAGGGGCAAATAACACCAGGTGTCGTAAGGCCCATTGAAGAAGGCCAGTTCCTGCTGGCCATGGGTCGGGTCGTCCGTCGGGTCCAGATCGATCGTGATCCGATGGGCGCGGCCCTTGAGCCGGCGGTGGTGGTGGGCGATGACCGTCGCCGCCAGCGTCCGCCCCATCCGATACAAGCCCCGCGGGCCCACGGCATGCTCAAAGCGGGACAACGTGGGCGGCGAAGCCAGGGCCGCCCCGGTGAGCGGGTCCCGGTCTACGGCCAGCTTGTGCATCGGATCCTCCGCCAGCCGGGCTGCGTCGTTGCCGTCCTCGTACCCGCAGGCCAAGCCACACACCCGCTGCCGGAGGAGATCGCGCACCGCGTGCCGGATCTTGTCCGGATCCCGGCGGTCGGGCAGGCAGGCGGCCAACTGGTCGGTCAGCCGGAGCTGGGCATCAAGGGCCGTCAACAAGACCCCCCCGTCGGTGCTGGCGTGGGCCTGATCAAAGCAGGCCACCATCGGGCGCCGTTTCTCCTGGAACGAGAACGTCACTTGCGGTCTACAGTCTGTCGCCATCGAGGATCCTCCGTGCTGTACGTAGAAGCCGCTTGGTCGCCGCTCCTATAGCACAGTTTGGAGCCTCGGTGGCTTTTTTATTGTCAGAGTCATGAATTATCCAGGCTAATGGTCGCCGTATTGACTTCGCGGGGACCCTGATGCTACGATCAAAAACTCTTTCCTTTGTTTTTCCAACACCTTTCCCTTCAGATCAGTGAGGCCATCGATGAGACTCACCGGCGCCGAAATTTTTGTGGAAGCCCTCAAGTGTGAAGGGGTAAAGACTCTTTTTGCGCTTCCGGGAGGGGTGGTTCTCAAAATCTTCGATATCCTCCATCAGCAAAAGGATCTTGAGGTCGTTCTCACCCGGCACGAGCAGGGCGCAGGTCACATGGCGGAAGGTTACGCCAAAGCGACCGGGAAACCGGGGGTTGCGCTCGTGACGTCCGGACCCGGGATGAGCAATGTCGTCACGGCCCTCGTCGATGCCTACATGGATTCTGTCCCGCTCGTCTGCTTTTCCGGACAGGTCTCAACCAGCATGATCGGAAACGATGCCTTTCAGGAAGCCGATAACATTGGATTGAGCCGTCCCTGCACGAAGTACAATTTTCTGGTGAAAGATGTCAATGATCTGGCCGTCACGATCAAGGAAGCCTTTTATGTGGCGACCACCGGCCGGCCCGGGCCGGTTCTGGTCGATATCCCGAAAGACGTGTCGATGAACAAGGCGGACTTTAAATATCCCGGATCAGTCTCCATACGCGGGTATAACCCGACCTATGAGGGCAACAAGTGGCAGATCAAGCAGGCAGCTGAGGCGATTCTCAAATCCAGGAAGCCGATCCTGTACGTCGGCGGCGGCGTCATTTTCTCCGGCGCCTCCGAAGAATTGATCGAGCTGGCGGAAATGACCCAGATCCCGGTCGACATGACGCTGATGGCGCTGGGAGGGTTTCCCGGCGATCATCCGCTCTCGATGGGTATGATGGGCATGCACGGGACCTACTGGGCCAACATGGCGGTGCATTATTCCGATCTGGTCATCGCGGTGGGAGCGCGTTTTGATGATCGAGTGACGGGGAAGGTATCGGAATTCTGCCCGCACGCGAAAGTGATTCATATCGACATCGACCCCACGTCGATTCGCAAGAACGTCAACGTGGACATTCCGATCGTCGGCGACTGTAAACGGGTGCTCAGGGAATTGATCCAGGTTCTCCGCGCAACGGTGAACGGCGAGCAGAAGGATCTCAGAAAGC
>JBOHOS010000105.1:0-3818 GCA_050731295.1 Nitrospiraceae bacterium
GGAGTGCACAGCGACGAGGACATGGACATCGGCAGCAATACGGAAAACCTGCTGCGGGCCGCCTCATGCAATATTCTGGTATCGAATCGAAAGTATGTCCCGCCGATCGATACGCAGGCGGAGTATACGATCGCCTGGACCGAAGAGGCCCTGCGTCGCATGGAAAAGATCCCCGTGTTTGCCCGTGGGGTGGCGAAGACGGCCATCCACCGCTACGCCATTGAGAAGGGCCATACGATCATCAGCAATACGGTGGTGGATGCGGCCGTCGGGCACATTCTGCCGAAGGGCGCGATGGATGCGATGAGGGCCTTGGGCGGGAATTTGGATGCCGCCGGGATCGATCGTGACAAGATGCAAGCCGATGACGCCGTGGCGAAAGATTTGATGGGGTCGACCCTCAGCGGCATGATCGGCGGCATGGTTGAAGATAAGCCGAAAGTCAGTGAAGGCACGCAGGCGTATCTCGACCGGATGACCCAAAACTACTTCGTCTGCGACGGATGCGGCTATATCGGAAAGGGCGACACGCCCGTGAAGTGTCCGGTGTGCGGGGCGAAGGGTGATCGCTTCAAAATGGTCGATAAGAGCATCTTCGAGGCGGCCGCGAAGGCGGAAGGCACGCTGGAGACCGACGTGGCGTACGATGACGTCCCCATGCAGTGGACCAAGGACGCCAAGGAAGCTATTCGGGCCGTGCCGGCCGGATTCCAGCGTCGCCGCGCAAAGGCAAAGATCGAGAAGAGCGCGAGAAAACTGGGCATGACGACGATCACGCTGGAATATGCGGGGCCGATGATCACCGAGGCGGCGGCGGAAGACTATACGCCGATTTTCGCCAACAAGGGCAGCGGGACGGATTACACCCGCCCGCCCCAGGCGTTGTCTCACCCGCCAGTTTCACCCTCCACACCCCAGGCACGCCAAGACGTGCCTTCTTCCCATGGCCCTGCGCCTGCCGAGGCAGTCGCTTTTCCCATGGACGCGCCCCTTCCCGAGCCATCAGCCGAATCCATCCTGAAAACAGGCAACGGGAATGGGCATGACCATGAACATGGGAGCCAGACGACGGATGAAAGGGAGTCTCCCGCGCCGTCCTCCTCCTCGTTGCCCTACACCTGGACCCCCGAAGCCCAGCAGCGTTTGGAACGGGCTCCGGCCGGATTCATGCGTGACTGCACGCGCGCGTTGATTCAGAAGCATGCCGACAAGGTCGGCGCCACGACCATCACCCTTGACGTGGCCAATGAAGGGATCGAGCAAGCCAAGGGATACATGGAAGAGGCGATGAAGACCGGGAATCTCAAGGATATGATTGCGAGCCTGACAGGCGCGGGCGCCTCCAAAAAGTAAATTCAAAATTTAAAATTGTAAATTTAAAATTATTGCTATGGGTAAGTCCCTGCCTATTCTGAACTTCTCGCAAATCGCGGGGAGCCTCGACTCACTCGAACAGCAGATCAAACAATTCATGCCTCGGGAAGGGGCGCGTCCCACGGGAGATGAGCCAGTTGCCGGGTCGGGGCGGGCGGGTGAAAAGGCGCCTGGGGAGGGTGGGTGTAATGACGGACGTACCGTCGATGACTTCAAGCCCTTCCTGGTCGCCCTCAATCTGACCAAGCGCTGCAACCTCAAGTGCGATCATTGCTATCTCGACGCCACGACCAAGGCGGGCGGCGGGTCGGACGAGCTGACGACGGACGAATGCTACCGCCTGATCGACCAGATCGCCGAAGTGAATAAGGGATGCCTGCTCGTGATCACGGGGGGCGAGCCATTGACCCGTCCGGATATTCTGGACATCGCGCGCCATGCGGTGAAGTTGGGCTTCATGGTGGTCTTCGGCACCAACGGCATGTTGATCAATGATCGCATGGCGAAGGAGCTGGTCGAGATCGGCGTGATGGGGGTCGGCATCAGCATCGATTCGCTCGATGCTCAGAAGCACGACGCCTTCCGCGGTCTTCGCGGCGCGTGGGAAGGCGCGGTCGCCGGGATTGAAGCGTGCAAGCGCAATGGCCTGCAGTTCCAGGTGCACTTCAGCGCGCAGCCGATGAACTACCGCGAGCTGCCCGACGTCATCGAGTGGGCGCATGATCTCGGCGCGAAGGTCTTGAACGTGTTCTTCATGGTGTGCACCGGTCGCGGCGAAGAGCTGACCGACATCACGCCCGCGCAATATGAAGAAGTGCTGGGCTATCTGGTGAACTGCCAGGACACGTATAAGGATATGCTGGTTCGCGCGCGATGCGCGCCGCACTTCAAGCGCTTGGCCTACGAAAAGGACCCCGATTCGCCGATCACCAAAGCGCAAGGGTACATGGGCGGGGGATGCCTCGCCGGCACCAATTATGCGCGCGTGACGCCGAACGGCGAGTTAACGCCCTGTCCGTACATGCCGCTCTCCGCCGGCAACGTCCGGGACACGAGCTTTGTGGATCTTTGGGAGCGATCGGATATTTTCGATTCCTTCCGCTATCCGCATCTGAAGGGCAAGTGCGGCGAGTGCGAATACAGCGAAATCTGCGGCGGCTGCCGCGCGCGGCCCTACGTGGATCACGGCGATTGGCTGGATGAGGACCAGTGGTGTCTCTACACGCCGAAAGGCGGCGAGAAGGTCCGCGTCGCCTTCAATACGCCGGAGGCCAGCGACGCCGTGTGGGATGAGGCGGCGCAGGCCCGGTTGAGCCGCATTCCGTATTTCCTTCGCGCGATGGTGAAAAAAGGGGTCGAGCGGCACGCGCGCGAGCAGGGGCTTGACGTCATCACCGTGGAATTGATGGAAGAGTTGCGGAAAAAGCGCTTCGGGAACGACGCGCCGGTCTTTAAGTTTTAGCTTGCCACGTTCATCGTTATTCGTGACGGGTTATTCGCAGGATGACAGGAACGTATCTTTTCGGAATGCGGCGCGGTTCACGATTCACGAGTAACGGTTAACGAGACACCTGTGACTGATCTTCAAGCCGTCCTCACCGATCTCAACCAGATCATCCCGATCATCAATCACTGGTTCCATCTCATGTCCGCCGTGATTTGGATCGGCGGGCTCGCCTTTCTCGTCATGGCCGTGACCCCCGGCCTTCAGAAAACGGTCCCGAAGGAATATGTCAAACGGATCAGCGACGTCTTCTATGCCCGCTATCGGCGAGTGATCGGGATCCTGATGTTCGTGATCCTGTTCTCCGGCGGGATCAATCTCCATTATGTCAGCCAGATGATGATCTCGCAGACCGGCGCGGGTATTTCTCAGAGCCCCAAGTACTTGATCGTCCTGTTCATCAAGCTTTCGCTCGTCCTCGGCGTCGTGACGATTTTCCTGTACACCATCATCTTTAAGACCGAGCCAACCGGTGAAGAAACGTCTGAGGAAAAAGAGGAGCAACTTCACGAACCCGTTCCGTTTCAGCGCGTGGCTCTCTGGATGGGTCTCTTCATCATTCTCTGCGCGGCCGCCCTCAAGCACCTGCACCACTGAAGCGCGTATTCCACCCTGCTTCCTTGAGTTTTGATAGACCGCCTGCTAAGCTTCTTCTATCCATTCAGGCAGAGCCGAGGCTATCATGTCTTCTCAATCCCACCCCGTTAAATTAACGTTTGAAGATTATCTCCACTTTCCGGACGACGGAAAGCGCCATGAACTGATCGACGGAGACCATTACGTGACGCCGTCACCCACCACCAAACACCAGCGCATCTCGCGAAACTTACTCATCGTGCTACATGCTTTTGTCAGCCAGCGCCGGCTCGGTGAAGTGTTTTCCGCGCCATATGATGTCATTCTTTCCGACGTCGATGTGGTCGAACCTGATTTGCTGTAC
>JBOHOS010000106.1:0-2609 GCA_050731295.1 Nitrospiraceae bacterium
AGTGTTGACACTGTGTGTCGGTATGATCCTGTCGGTGCGCCGATTGTATGAACGAGGTGGAGAGCCGAGACATGTAAGATCAACGAAATTCCGTCTCATCTCATTTGCTGCCGGCATTGTGATGGCTGGGGTCGTGGGGATAATCGTCGTAAGAGTGGGAGCTGCATGGATCGCATACGCAGCCGGCTCTCGCGCTCTTGAAAATCAGAACTTCCCGATAGCCATCACACAATACCAGACTGCTGTCATGCTTGATCCTGGAAAGGCGCTGTATCACAGCTCGCTAGGAGCCGCCCATTTTCAGATTTTTTGGCAAACGCACGATACGAAAGCCGCTCAGATTGCTTTAGATGAACTGCAGTTGGCAATTGAGCTCAATCCTTTAGATGGACGACTGCCGGGTCTCTTGGGGCAAGCCTACGTCAATTTGTCTTCCTCCCTTCCGGTGATAAACTTTTCGAAGGACTCGGTAAATCATCAACGAAGATCTTTGTTGCACGCTGCGAGGGCGGCCTATCATCGCGCCGTTGAGCTGGAGCCATTTTCACCGTTTTACCTTCTTGAACTAGCAAAGATTTGTGATGAGTTGGGGGATCGACCGGCGGCCGAAACCCACGTCAAACGGGCAATCGAAGTTGAGCCAAACTTTCTGCCAGGACGACAATGGCTTGCCACTCTCTACTTGGAAACCCAAAGACCCATTGAAGCCGACTCTGAATATCAAAAAATTGTTGAGTGCCAGAGGCGATATGCCGGTTGGATCAAAGATGCCATGGAATCAAGGTTCCTTACAGTCGATCTTGCCACGCTTGCTGCTGCCTTAAAGCGAGAAGGACGCAAGACATGAAGCTTTCAGCCTTGTATTCATTGTCGAGAGACTGGCTATTGACTGGGACTATGATGATGGCTTTGGTCGGGTTGATCATTGGAATACTGAACATTCTTGAGCGGGAACGGCCAGCATCGGCTAGGGCAGTTGAGCTTTCCTATCTACCGAAGGGCGAATATCTCAAAGTAGCGGTGCTGGGATATCGTCAGATGGTGGCGGATCTTCTCTGGTTGAAAGTCGTCCAGCATTTCGGAGTTCGTGAACAGACCACAGAGGGCTTTCTATGGGCGTATAAAGCGGCGGATACGCTCACGGACTTAGACCCAAAATTTGCGTATGCCTATCAAGCCACGGGAACTGTTCTCGCGGTTTCTGCGAAGCAGATCCAAGAGAGTGTGGCTTTGTTAAAAAAGGCAATGCACCACAATCCTGATGCCTGGATATTTCCCTTCTTGCTTGGCTATGACTACTATTTCGAGCTTCATGATCCAGCGACCGCCGGTAAATATTTTAGGATTGCGTCGATGTTGCCTGGATCTCCGACATATCTTCCTCATCTGGCGTCGAAGATGACGGTTGTAGCAGGGGACGCAGAGGCCGCGTTGGAGTTTCTCCAGCGTCTCTATCAGCAGGTCCAGGATGAGCGCATTCGCGAAGGACTTGCCCAACGAATGAAAGAAGTCGTAGTTGAGCGAGATATACGGTTTTTGGATGAAGCGGTCCGCCGTTATCGGGGAATTTACGGAAACTTTCCTTCCAGGCTGGAAGAGCTTGTAAAGGGTGGGGTAATCCTTGCGGTCCCAAACGAGCCGCTTGGTGGTTCATACCGGCTCAGCCCTGGTGATGGCAGAATCACGAGCACAGGACTCCCTGAACGCGTGCATCTCTATAAGTAGCCTCTAGGCTTCCGACCTAGTGGCTTTCCTTGCGTCAAGTTAGTCGAGGAACCATGGACGCAATCGTCATTGAAGGCCTGACAAAAACATTTAAGTCCGGTTGGCCCGGTCGGCCTCCGATACAGGCGCTTTCTGGATTGTCATTGTCCGTTCGTCGAGGAGAAATCTATGGGTTTCTTGGGCCTAATGGAGCGGGTAAAACGACAACGTTGAAAATTCTTCTTGGGCTTATGCGAGCTACAAGCGGACACGCTGAAGTCCTCGGTGTTCCAGCCGGCGATGTTAATGTCCATCGTCACATCGGTTTTCTTCCGGAATCTCCTTACTTTTACGATTATCTGACCGCTGAAGAATTTCTGGCGTTTTATGGTCATCTTGCCGGACAGTCGGGAGAGGAACTCGACCGGAGGGTGACGTCCCTCCTCGGAATGGTGGGATTGAGCGAAGCCAGGACGCGTCAACTGCGAAAATTCTCGAAAGGCATGCTGCAGCGCGTGGGGCTGGCGCAGGCGCTCATTCATGATCCGGAATTGGTTATCCTTGATGAACCGATGTCCGGACTTGATCCGATCGGACGCAAACAGGTCCGCGATCTGATTCTGGGTCTTCGCGACAAGGGGAAGACAGTATTCTTCAGTACCCATATTATTCCTGATGTGGAAATGATCTGCGATCGAGTGGGGATCGTCGTCAAAGGAAAGCTTCTGGCAACCGGCCGCGTAGATGAACTCGTCAGCAACGGTCATACCCACCCTGTAGAGATTGTCTGTGAGGGCCTCAAAGGCCATGAAGTGGAGGAAATCAAAAAAGTGGCCACTCGTATCCTGCAACAAGGCCAGAGATGTCTGATCGTGCTGCAAGACTCATTTCAGCTTGAAGGGGTC
>JBOHOS010000107.1:0-4443 GCA_050731295.1 Nitrospiraceae bacterium
CTGCTGCATCGCGCTCCTTCCGCCCCCGCAGGCCTCAGGCGGAGGAACGTCGCAGTTAATTAAGCTGCGAGTGCCAGTTCTTGGTTGGCAGTTGCTATTTTCCCGGAGGTTTTACGAGACTCCGAGAGCTCGGCATGCACCGCTGACCTCTAGATCCCCGTCGAAGCCGGTCACCCCCCTTTCTGTTCAAAAAGTCCTCTTACTATACCCGATGGCTGAACACTTAACCAGATAATGCCCAAGAAAACTAAGTCAACCGGAGTGGAGCAGCGTTTGACGATGGAGAGGAACAAGGTTAGACTCCTGCCCGCAAGGAAATAGGTAAATGCTTACTATTCGACCAATTTGCCGAACACCTATATGCCAATAGTTCGAAATCAGGTCAATTCCGGAAGCTTTATCAAAATAGCCCACCTACCGTTCGAGCTGCGTCTTAAAGACTTTGAGATGGCGATGCAAGATGCCTACGACCTTTTCCATGATATTAACCAAGGCTTGGTTGAGCGAGGTCTCCTGCGGCTAGATGACATGCTTCGTCCTGCCATTATGTCCGGTCTACTATCGGATATGCTCACCGCTAGCCTTGGCAAACATTCCCGAACCCTTACGGTAAATCTTTATCACAATGGACATCCAGATTTGCTCGTGAATGGAGTGTATCCGGACAACAAGGTGAAGTCCGGGTCAGAAGGCGTGGAAATCAAGACGACTCGCAAGGCTGGCGGGGCGGTAGACACTCACGGTGCGCGAGATCAATGGATGTGTGTATTCGTTTATAAGGTGGACGGCAATACCGAACCGGCTAGGGACCGTGAACCTATGACCTTTACCGAAATTTATTTGGGGAAGGTGACTTTGGCGGATTTCCGCAAGAATCCACGCGGAGAGCTTGGCACTCGCACTGCAACCCTTCACAAGGTTGGTATCGAGAAGCTCCGACAAAACTGCATCTACAAGCTTAAGGAATAATTGTTCCCGTTCTTGAATGCGACTAGTTTGGGTAAGGCATGCCGAGCCATTTCGAAGTATTGCACGTCTTTCTCGATCCCAATACCTTGGTATCCAACTGCTTCTGTGGCTGCTAGCGTTGAGGCCGCTCCACAAAACGGATCAAGTACAACCCCTTCTGCAAGTGGAAGGATTCCACGGACTAGGACCCGAAGAAATTGCTGAGGTTTTAGACTTGGATGCGGCGCTAGCATGCGCTCGGATTTATGTGTAGGCGACGAGGGAATGACGTCACCAAATGGTTTCTCGGCCGAAGGTCTACGGAACCCTCCCGTACCCCACTTCCGAAGATTGTCTTGAACACGTCCTTCCAGTGGCTTCCGGAACAGTAGCCATGGCTCCCACATTGAGCGGGGCATGACACTAACGTCTGTAAACTCTTCATGAGCAGCTTTTGGTCGGTCTCCACCCCGCATAGTCATGACTAGCCGAACGATTTCACCACGCCGTTCCAAACCAGCCCGTGCCAAAGCACCGGAGACGAGGTAAGAGAGGAGGGGATTTGAAGCGATGACCACATTGGCTCCGGGTACGAGAACAGGCATCAAAATCCTGGCCCATTCAAAGAAGAACGATTCAAGGTTCCGAAGATCGTGGCTTGAAAGGACCGTAAACCGCGGAAGTGGTGAACGTTGTACACCATCAAAAGAAGGCGGAATGCGCCAGACTCCTCCCTTTCGGTTTCTCAACTTGTCTTGTTGCTCAGGAGTGTACTCGAACAGACCGTAAGGAGGATCTGTGACTACAGCATGGATCGAGCTCGTACGCTGCCCACTCAACCAATCCATGCAATCGGCATGAAAGACGGTTGCCCGGCCGAAAGAGAAATTGCGGTTGGTTTTGTAGATTGCTGGCGCTTCACGAGCGACGCCATGACCCGTCTTTGCATTGAGAGTGTAATGCGCCCGTGCCGTCCGCACAAACAGAGAGGGGGTATTAAGTCTAAGGTAAGACCGAACACTAGAACTAGCAGCATGCCCGATAACTTCCATTACGCGCTGTTCAATAGCCCGGACAGAGGCTCCGTTAGGTGAGGCAGAAAGAGCCGCGAGGATTGCGTCTCTCACCTCGCCTGGTCGTCGTCTAGTAAGCATCGTGGCTTCTTGCGTACCCTATGACGTCTAGACGTCTTTGTCAATGATCAAGATTACGCCGGACAATTAAATTTCATTTTCTTAAAAACGCTTGTCCTTCATCGCCCGCTCTACTTCCCGCCCGGCTTCGCGTTCTTTGGTCGCCTCACGGCGGTCGTATTGTTTCTTCCCTTTCGCCAAGGCAATTTCTACCTTCGCTTGCCCGCGCGGACTGAAGTAGATGCGGAGTGGGATCAGCGTCAGTCCTTTCTGCTGAGTCTTTCCGAGCAGCTTGTTGATCTCCTTTCGATGGAGCAGCAGCTTGCGCGGCCGCACGGGATCGTGGTTCATCAAGTTGCCATGGCTATAGGGACTGATATGGCAATTGTGCAGCATGACTTCTCCATGATCCACGCTGGCATAGCTGTCTTTCAAATTCACTTTTCCGTCGCGGATGGATTTAACCTCCGTCCCCTTCAAGACAATGCCGGCCTCGAATTTTTCCTCGATCGCATAGTCGAAGAAGGCCTTGCGGTTCGTCGCGACGACCTTCTCGGCTCGTTCCTTACCCATGGGCAGGCATGATAGCACGAGTCGGCTTCTACTACCTATGCAGCCGGTTGACCGTCGGGCGTGCGCAGCCTAAGATGGTGACGCGATGAGTGGTCCTGCCGCATTGACGCCGCTTGCTTCAACGCTGAGTGCGATCGCCCGCCAGTATGGGCTGAACGCGAAGCTCTTGGAGCACCGCCTGCAGCGCCGCTGGTCGGATATTGTCGGAGAGCAGATTGCAACTCACACGCGGCCCGACACCATTCGATTTCGAAAACTGTACCTGATTACCGAGAACTCAGTGTGGCTCCAGCAATTGATGTTTCTCAAACCATCGTTGCTGGAAAAGATCAACGCGGCGGCCGGAAGCGCAATCATTTCCGATATTGTGTTGCGGGTGGGAGAAGTGGGTGGCGAGGCGCCGCAAGTTGGGCATAAACGAGTAAACGCCACAGTCGGAAAATCCGACGAACTGAAGCCAAGCACGGAGTTACTCGCCGAGGCGGCGGGTTACACGCAAGCGATCAGCGATCCAGACTTGCGTGGCCGTCTGGCGGCCATGATAGCGAAGGCGCTGGCGGCCCAGGGGCAGACGAAAGCGCCTTGATCGGACCTTTGAACAGGCGCCGTGCATACGCGGTGGTGGCCGCCGTGTCCTTTGCCCCCAGCATCCGGTAGATCGGGGTCGATCCGTCCTTCCTCTTCCAATTCGTCCACCCGATAGAACCCGCGCACAGCTTTTTCAAACGTCTCTCGCAGCGCACGATCCTCTGCGGTATCGGATCGGCCGGCCTGTAGATAGCGGTGCAGCATCTCGGGCTCTGCCCATGAATCATGCGTGAACACGTAGATGGAGATGCGACGGTATCGGCCGGGCCGGATCGTCGGGGGTCGTCGGCTGAATCTTCATTGTCCCGAAGTTGCCGTCTCGCGCGACCTTCTGAAAACGGTAGTAAGGGTCTCCAGCGCGTATCGCTGGTATAGACCGGCACGTGAATCGCCGCAGCCGCGCCTTCCTGTGCGCCGGTGCTATACGGCGGGATCGAGCGATCGGGCCGGGTGAGAAACATGCCGCCCCAAATCAGCACAAACGCGCCGACGAGCACACCCAGCCCAAGCTTGACAACCGTGTCGAGTTTCTTTTGTTGTTCCGGCATAAGTGCGGTGATGCGATACCTGGCAGGTGATTGATAAGCGTTCGGTCGCGTCAGCTCTCGCGTCGGTTGCAAGAGAGTGGATTCTACTATGTGGATTTGGAATGCGGTAGGTCAAAATGACCCGGCTGCTCAAAACTGGCTTTGAGACCGAGAGGGAGGCGATCGTGAGGTTGGTGTGTTCCTTGCCGACTCCGTTCCGCCATTACACGACCTTTTCCCACGCCGCCTCGGCTCCCATTTCCGATTGTAGCAAGAGCACGCTGTTGGGCTTCAATTCAGCCATTACTCCTATGATCCCATCGTAGACCCTTCGTGCCGCTTCCGACCATTCGGGATTAAACGGCAACTGTTGGAATGCGGCCTCTGCGGCTTTCTTTTCGTCATGGGTGAGGGGGCGCGCTCTCTTGCTGGTGACGTGAGACCAGTCAGCATCCTGGTCGAGATTTCGGAGTTCAGCGGCTTCCTGTTTCATGGCAGACCTCCTATAGTTGTTCGTCTGTCTGCTTTTTCCAAGATCCTTTTCCACCAACATAGACAAGCAACAGCGATGCCAAGCTTTTATTGCTTGGGGGCAGACAGTGGAAGCCATTGATATTACAGATGTGGCAGGGCCGATCATAGCGGGAGTACAAGTGAGTGCAGTTTTATCTGAA
>JBOHOS010000108.1:0-2496 GCA_050731295.1 Nitrospiraceae bacterium
ATTTTATGGATTGCTGTTCTGGCTGTCGCTGAAGTTCTGACTTGTCCCATAAGCGAGAGCCTCGCCCAGGATCCTGCCGTGAATCCGCCTGTAGTGCCGGGACTGTCAAAAGGGACCTGGGAGGTGAGTCTGGCAACCGGCTACACGTACACCTACCGGCGAACCGACAGCCACACCACCAAACTCAAAGGCGTGCCCGCGATACTGGGAGTGGGAATCGTTGCCACCGACCCCATCGGCGATTCGTGGTACAGGGGTCAAGTGACCTTGGGCGGTGAGATGGCCTTCATTCAATACGTGAACCCATTGACCACCTACCTTGCATCATTGACGCCGACCATAAAATATACGTTTCTTGCCTCGGAGCGGTTGCGTCCGTATATCGACGCGGGGGCCGGCTCGTCTGGACGGATTTGGGAGATCGCATCCCGGAGAAAGGCTCACAGTTTAATTTCAATCTCCAGGTAGGGGCCGTGCTCTCCTACTTCGTCGTGCCAACGACATCCATCAATCTAAACTACCGCTTTCAGCACATCTCCAATGCCGGCACTGACGAGCCAAACCATGGGATCGATGCCGGCGTGGTGCTGATTGGCATCTCGATGTTTTTCTGAACCCAAACGGTTTGGCACTGTGTTTTGATCCGTTCGTCTTGGAGGCGACCAAACCCTACCCGCGCTTGACACCCGTTTTAATCCAATCGCTGCTCATCGAGTGACCGCGCCGATCTGTCGGCACCGTGCCGTCTTTTCGGCGCGGGCACTTCGTCACAAGTCTTCCACCGCCAAAGGCAGAACCCGCCGCTGCTCGACCATAACCTCTCTTCTCTCCATCACTTGTCCGTCAGTCTTGAGTCGGCCAATTCTCTGGAACGATCTATGCCAACGTTCTAGAAGCGTCACAAGAGCGTTCCGACCAATAGCGGTCATTGTTGGGCATGCACGGAGGAGAAATCATGAAGGAAGGAGGCAAACGATGGCCACGGCAGTAGGATTTCCAGCGAAAGACCTGAAAGAGGAGAATCCCGGAGATTGGACGCAATTCGCCGCCACGACCAGATGTTTGCGATGCAGCGGCCTCATGGTCATCGAGCGGTGTTCTGATTTTCCGGTGGGGCGCTGTGTGCAATGCGGCGAGGTCATCGATCCGGTCATCCTCCGAAATCGCCGGCACAATATCCGAGGTGAGTTGGGCTCCAACCAGTGGTGAACTTATGAATCGCAACACTCGCAGGAACATGGAATGGGTTATTGGCAGTGTCAGTCTCTTGCTTCTCTTCAGTGCCGGAGGACTTGCGCTCTTTGCACGGCAGGGGGTCGGGCCGGCCACTGTGGCTACCAAACTGCTGGCTCTCTATCTGGCTTCCTGGTCGTATGTCCTGGGCCTCGTGGGGTTGTTTCTCAGCCTAGCGTGGTGGCTTGTGAGCCGGCGACGCGTGCGGCCGACACGAGTTGCCCTGAACCGATATTCCCCTGCTGAACCGAGACGCCTCGAAGAGCCGGAGCCGGAAGGTCTTCAATTTTTTGAGCACGACCCGGCGCCGGTTGTTGCGAGCCGATTGTCCGGGCAGAGCAATGATCGGAACAAGGCAATCAGCTCGACCAGAGTCGCCTGAACAGACTGCGCAACGAAGGAAGTTCGAAGGAAGGAAGGCCCTAAACCTTCCTGATGTGGTCATGAAGACAGAATTGCTTCTCGATGGCCTGCCAAGGGCATTAATGCCGCAAGATGTTACGGACCTGTGCAGTCCCTATGGGACGGTGCTATCGGTGCAACTTCACTTCAGTCCGGGCACGCGATCCGGCTTTGCGTATGTGAAGATGGCGACGGAGCAGGAAGCCAGAGCAGTCCGTCAGGCGCTCAACCACATCGAGCTGAAGGGCGAACTGTTGCTGGTCATAGGGCCCTGAGCCGAGTCTTTATGGGGTCCCATATCGGCATGCAGTAATTACAGAACAACCTAATGGAAAAATCCATGGAAGAGAACCTCGAAAAAGTAGAACTGGACGTCCTGGTCAACAATGCGGGGCTTGGGGTGGTTGCACCGCTTGATCAGTTTTCCCTCGATGATTTCGACCGCATGGTTGCCGTCAATGTCCGCAGTGTCTTCGTCGCTGCGAAGGAGGCGTCCCGTCACATGGACGAGGGCGGACGGATCATCACGATCGGCAGCGTCAACGCCGACCGCATGCCGTTCGTGGGTGGCGGCTCCTATGCCATGACCAAGGCGGCCGTTGCCGGACTCACCCGCGGGCTCGCCCGCGACTTGGGGCCGCGCGGCATCACGGTTAACAACGTGCAGCCCGCCGCTTTTGTCACCGACGCCAGCTTGACCATCGACGGCGGGTATGCGGCCTGACCGCAACAGACAACCTGAATTGTAGAAACCGAACGGACCAGAACTGAAATATGAAACACCACGCCCTGATAAGGAGATTGGCAGGAAAGATCACTTTGGTGACCGGCAGATCGCGCGGCATCGGCAGCGCCATCGTG
>JBOHOS010000109.1:0-2218 GCA_050731295.1 Nitrospiraceae bacterium
GTGTGATACTGTCCAACAGAATCACCACGTCGCGTTTGTGCTCGACCAACCGCTTCGCTTTTTCCAACACCATTTCGGCGACTTGAGCATGGCGCTGGGCCGGCTCGTCAAACGTCGAGCTGATGACTTCCGCAGCTTTTACTTGCCGCTGCCAATCGGTGACTTCCTCAGGACGTTCATCGATCAACAGCACAATCAACATGACTTCAGGATGGTTCTTCAAAATCGCCCGCGCAATCGCCTGGAGCAGCATGGTTTTGCCGGTCCTCGGCGCGGCGACAATAAGGCCCCGCTGTCCCTTCCCGATGGGCGTCGTCAGATCCATCACGCGAGTGCAATATTCTTCGGGATCGAATTCCAAGTTGATCCGCTCTTCGGGATAAAGCGGGGTTAAGTTATCGAACAGGATTTTGTCGCGCGCCACCTCCGGGTCCTCAAAGTTGACCTTCTCGACCTTGAGGAGCGCGAAGTACCGCTCGCTCTCCTTGGGCGGACGAATCTGGCCGGACACGATGTCTCCGGTTCTCAGATTAAACCGGCGTATTTGAGAAGGGGAAATATAGATGTCATCCGGTCCAGGCAGATAGTTTGAATCCGGCGCACGAAGAAAACCAAACCCGTCCGGGAGCGTTTCCAGGACACCTTCTCCAAAAATCACACCGTTTTTCTCGGTTTGAGCCTGAAGAATGGCAAAGATCAGTTCCTGTTTTCTAAGATTGGCCGCGCCTTCTATCTTGAGGTCGCGCGCGACCTCATTGAGATCGGCGATCGTTTTCTGCTTAAGCTCGGCAAGATGCATGGTCTTCTCCCTTAACATATGGACTCACCCGACGTGTGACGGTTGGAGGTTGAAGTCAGGAACAATCCAACAAAAATCTCTGTGTGAACTGGACAAGCGACGTGTCTGTGTACGAAGAGGGTGGCCAGCGAAGAAAACAATGTTTGGCGCCCTAAGCCTCCATGTTGACGGTTGGTGCTCCCGCATGGGGAGGGCACCTCGCTTCGCCTTTATCGGCCCTTTAGTGAATTGTTTCGAGATCTGCCCCGGGAAGTTGCACTGGGATGGAAGTACGTTCGGGTCGTCTAATGGGAAGTCATAGACATAGTATCGACCGTCCTTTCCTTTGTCAATAGTCATTTATGTATGCCGGTTGTGCACGAGCGCCTGGCGCCATGTGCGTCGCGGAACTAAACCAGCGGTCGCTTGAACCCTGAACGGACGCACCTATCGTTGCGCAGAAGGAGCGTTTGTGCTAAAGACAAATCCATGGGACACCGAGAAGAAGGCCAGAATCTGGAACGCCTGTTCACCCTGTCGGAAGCCAACCAACTGATTCCACAACTTGAAGACCATTTGACCGCCATTCGACAAGCCAAGACTGTTCTTATCCGCACGAAGGAAGAGATCAAGAGAGCGAGCTCGAAGGCTCAATTCGGCGGCGGCAGCTATGCCGGGCACCATTATATTGTAGCGCTGGAGCAAATTAGCGACCGACTTCGCGCCATTCAGGAAATGGGCGTCCTGGTCAAAGACCTCGATATGGGACTCTGTGATTTTCCACATCAAATGCACGGGCGAATAGTGTACTTGTGCTGGAAGTGCGGCGAAACCGAGATTCGCTGGTGGCACGAAATCCATAGCGGATATACGGGTCGCCAACCGCTCGACACCTGAAAGGCACAGCATTTCCTCATGAAATTTGTGATTCTCGGGTTCGACGGACCGGAAGGCGGGGCCAAGCGTAAAGTCCATCGACCGGCTCATTTGGAGAAAATGGATGCTCTGGATGCCGAGCGACGAGTCGTCCTAGCCGGTCCTCTCACCGATGGCGCCGGAAGTCTTATCGTCATTACCGCTGATTCCCTTGCCGAAGCGGAAGCATTCATCAAAACCGATCCCTACACCATGAACGGAGTCTTTGAGCCGGTAGAAATCCACCCCTTTCAGCAGATCTTTCCGAAAGACGATCGCGATGTCTGAGTGAGTTTTATTTCCCGGCCCTGACCTGACCCCAGGATTGTCTTGAGACAGGTCGGCGATCGCTTTCTTCCCCTGCGGTACGGTATTACGGTATTATGGTGAACACACCGCTTGACGAAGTGATTCGCGGTCATCGCGAATTTCTGATTCCTCTTCTCTGCTGTGTTGTGTTCATCATCCTCTTAACCGGTTTAGTGTTTGGAACACCGGCCGCTAGTGAGAACGTAAGAGTCGTGG
>JBOHOS010000110.1:0-2790 GCA_050731295.1 Nitrospiraceae bacterium
GATCAGATAGTGTAGAATCCGCGTTCACTGTGATCACCGGTTTCCTTTCCGCAGTTCCATCCTTGTCACCGATTCAGGTTTGTCAAAGACTGCGACCATTCGCTTCATGCGATTCTTAGGCTTCCACCAATTGCTTCTTCGCGGCCTTCTTTTCTTTTTCCTTGGCGGCGATGTCCGCTAAGAGCTCCTTCGCCGGCTCGCTGATGTACTCCTTGAACGCAAAGCGCCCGGTCGGCTTTTCAGAGTCCCGCATCTCCTGGAGGCCCTCCATGCTATCCTTCCCGATCTCCAAAATGCAGGGCGTATAGAGTTGGAGATAGGTGGGCCCAATCTCGCGCGCGATGTAGACCGCGTTCTTGATGACCTTCTCAACCAGGGAGGGCTTGCTCACCGTGCAGTTCACGACATAGTGGCAGCCTGATTCGCGTGCAATTTCCGGAAGGCGCACCTTCTCGAAACTCTTGCCCATCGGGGCCATTTTGGCCACGAAGCCCTTTTGCATCAGCCCGCTCTCCTGGCCTCCGGTATTGGCGTACAGTTCATTGTCGAAGCAGATCGTGGTGAATTTCTCCTGGCGGAACCACGCCTGCAGCGTCATGTCCAGACCGATGTCCACGGTCGCGCCATCGCCGGCCAACACGACGACGTCCTTGATTCGGCCCGGGAAGCGGACGGTCAAGGCCCGCTTCAGGCCGGAGGCTACCGCGTTCTGATTTCCGAACAGCGAGTGGATGTTATGGATGGCGACGTGCGGAAAGACCAGGCTGGTGCAGCCGGTCGAACCCACCATGACCGTGTCTTCGGGATTGGGCAGAGAAGCCAGAATATATCGGAACGCCATCGACTCCGGGCATCCTGCGCAGAGCGAATGTTCCTCGATCAATTCTTTGCTGGTACCAATATCCTTCCAGCCTCGGGAGTCGGCGCCGTATGTCGCCTTGCTGACCAAGTCTTGATATTCAGGCGGCATGATCTCTAAAAACTCCGGCGCGATTGTGATTCGTTCTTTACTCATGTTGCCTCCTACCGTCTTGCTGACCGGCTCTCAATTGTTTTCATTAGGTCGAACAGTCGTACGTACTGCTGGTTGTGCAAGTTCAACTCCAGCGCTTGGCCAATGCCGCGGACCGCATGCCGAGCGCATTTTTGACTTCTTCCACGATCACTTCCGGCGGCATGGTCATGCCGCCGCAGACGCGCGGCGCGGCGATGACACGCTCGCTGCGAGGAATAGAGGCTTTGATCTCCCGCGCCATCCAGCCGGTCACATTAAACTCCGGCACAATGATGTGCGTGGCGTTCTTAGTGGCTTCGCGAATTTCCTCTCCGGGCCAGGGCCGCAGAGTCTTGATCTTCACCAACCCGACCCGGATGCCTTCATCTTCCAAGAGCCGGATCGCTTCCCGTCCCTGAGACACCGCCGTTCCCGAGCCCACGATGAGGACCTCGGCATCGACGTTTTCCGTTTCGATCAGGCCGTCCAGCCATGAGATGGTGTGCTTCCGCGAGCGTTCCGCGGCGGCCCAGACTTCTTGTTGCCAGCTCGCGTGGGTGGCGTAGCTGATGTAGTTGCTCTTCATGACGAACGGATCGCGCATCATTCGGACCGGTGGACATTCCATGTCCATGCACGGAACCGGCGACCGGTAGGGATCATAGGGCGGCAAACACATATCGGCGGGAGTCAGATCGACGACGTCTTTCGTGTGCGTGACAAAGAATCCATCGCAACAGAGGGCCAACGGCAGATGGACATCCGGCTCCTCCGAGACCATGTAGCCCTTGAGAATCCAGTCATAGAAATCCTGGGCGGTCTCGGCGTGCCAGACCAGCATCCCCGTCTGCATCAGATAGGAAATCTCCATCGTGTCGGGCTGAATCGACAAGGGGGAATTGATGCCGCGGCAGGTCACGATACATTGGATCGGCAACCTCGATCCGGCCCACATCGGAAAATTTTCCATGGCGCGCATGGTGCCCGGACCAGCAGTGGTCGTGAACACGCGGGCTCCGCCGAACGCTGCCCCCGCGCACTGCGACATGACGGCAAACTCACTCTCACCACGGAAATAATCCCCGATATATCCTTCGGCAAACAGTTCCCCGATCAGCGCCGCCGCTTCGCTTTGCGGCGTGATGGGATAGGCGATCATGACATCGATGCTGGCGCGACGAATGGCCTCCTTGATGACTTCGCTGCCGGTGAAAAACGACGGCGTGCGGGGAGCCTCATTCATCATCACGCGCGGGTCGGTGTAGACCTGATGTTTTCGATTTTTCGTTCCGATGACGGATGTGGTTTCCATGGATGCTGCCTTCCTTTCATGGCGTGCACCTTGTAGCGACGCTACGCCTTTCGACTCCTTCAGCCCGGGTTTTCGGTCATGTCGCGAGGCCGCTAAAAATAGCGGTCCATCCACCAAAACACTCCCAAGACCGTCACGGCTAATGCTAGGTACACAATGATCGCCTCGACGTTTGCCCTCATCGTCATCGTGCGGTTTCCTTCCTCATCAATACGCCCGGTACTGGTATCTGAACTGACGGTCATTCGGCGACTCGAGAGAGGACCGGTTTCGTGTGGTCTTTCTCGATCCGGATGATGAGGGCGGCATTCTCCATGCGAACGACGACGGCGCGATTGTGTCTCGCTTGTTGCCTGAGCCGGTCGGCCAAAAAGCGGTGTTGGAGATGCTCGCATTCGGCGGCGACTTCCTCGAGCATAACAGTGGTCTCCTTCATAGCAGCGAGTACGGTGATCATATGGGCGCTCCCCGGTTGGCTTGCGGG
>JBOHOS010000111.1:0-1577 GCA_050731295.1 Nitrospiraceae bacterium
GCTCCTGAATCAGGGGCGCCGCCGCAGTCGACGTAAAGGGGATGCGATGCTGATCGAACAGTCGGCCGAGCGATCCGTGATACCCTTCCAAACTCCGCGCCACGACCCCGATTTCGTCAAATCGGTACTCGTGCGTCTCGACCAGGTTCATGATTTCCTTACAGACCAGCGCCAGCTCATCGTCCGATCCGACGGCGTTCATGATCCTCACGCGGACGTCCTCGCGCTGGAGATGAGGCGCCGACTCGATCATGGTTGCCCGCGTGATCGGCTCGGAGGAGACCGCCAGCGGAGAAAGATGCCGTTCGAAAAACCGCCGCCCGAAGGCAAAAGCCGGATCGTCGCAGAGTGGAAAGAACAGCGTGGCGGACGAAGCGGCGATCACCGCTTCGAACAGAGACAACTGCACCTGTGTCAGATCATAGAATCCATAGTAGCTGACGTGCCGGCACCGGCTGAGAAACGGCGACTGTCCCACCCACGGCGTGACCATCGACGCGAGATCATCAATCGCGCCGACCTCGAGGGAGCGGCCGGCTTCCAAGACGGCCGAATAAAGCGTGAACAACGCCTGCAACGCGGCGGCGTCTTCGCGATCAAAGACGCCTTCAGCAATGCCGCGCAAGGCGACGGCTGGGTCAACGGCGGAGTTTTTGAGATCGCGCAGGGTGGCCCAAAGCGCGGTCCAGGCGCCCGGCGCCAGGCTCATCAGTTGTAACCCCGCCATCCCGTGGAGATCACGCACGGCGATCTGGCCGAGCAGATACTCGAAAACCAAATCCGGCACCATCTGCATTCGCGAGAATTCAGTCGAGCAGAGAGAGAGCCGTTCTTCGTAGAGACGAAGGGCGAGTTGATGGAAAGTCAGGAAATGGACGTTCAGCAGACCTTGCTGGTGTTCGACGACCAGCAGCTCACGGAGGCGGGCGAGAAGCAGCGACGAAGGAACGATGACGGCAAGCGGGGCAAGTGGGTCAGCGGTTTTGAGCCGCTGTATGTGGTCAAGAAACGCGTGTTCGAGATGGGGATGGAAGGGACCGGTAACAATCCGGAGCATCGTTATGGAGGTCTCCGGAAAGGGATGCTCAAAAGGACAATACCACCCACCCGCCCCGAGCGCGCCAAGACCCGCCCTTTCCCGCTCCAACGAGGCCGCAGTGAAGCGAACCCCCGAGGCGTACTCTGTGTGTACGTTGAGGCATTCACATAAATCTGCGACTCTCCGGCGAAGCTGGGCATAGGAGATGAACGAAGTTGGAGGCCTTTTTCAGCATCCCTACCCCGTCTCGGGCCCCATCGTCTCGCCATTACAGTCCTGACACGCCCAGTCGCCATCCACGAACGACATGGGGTCGCCGCATAACGGGCAATCCGGCGGAGGGCCCTTGTCGATGTGCGGCAAGTCCGGCAACTCGATATCTAGTTCGTCTTCATTGAATTCCATGGCAGTCTCGCCGGCGATTCAGACTAATGGTCCGGCCTCGGTGCTAACGCTTTTTCGGCGCTCTGGCGGCTCGGCACTCCGATAAACGTCAAACGGCCATTGATGATCGTTGCGGGCACGGCTCGTATCGCAT
>JBOHOS010000112.1:0-1459 GCA_050731295.1 Nitrospiraceae bacterium
CTATCGGCAGTGGCGCCAAGGATCGAGCAAAGGCGTTTCGAAATGGCTTTTCATCGGACAGATGACGGCTTCATCGGGATTTCTCGCCTATAGTTGGCTGATCCACGATCTCGTCTTTCTCTTCACCAATGCGCTCATGCTGCTGGGCTCAATGACGGGGCTGGCGATCGTCTACTGGCATCGGCAGAGAAATCCAGAGGAAGCCAAGCCAGCAATGTAAGGGGATGCTGCCGACGGATCGGCCTCCATCGATTGATGGACGGGCTCTCTTATGAATCCATCACATGCACCTGAACGGACTGCTGAACAAAGCCGCTGCCGTCACCCGGATCCGACCAGAAGGCGACGCTCCAGCGCTTCGATCCCGGCACGACCGTGAGGATATTGTACGCAAGCGGTAACCCTTCGGCTCCCAACGACGTCCCGCAGCCGACGGCGGTCACGTCGCATTGACAGCGCACTCCGTTCTCGTCCCACTCCATCTTTTTGGTGACGTGCCGCTGGACATGCTTGTGCCCATGCAGAATGAGCGGGACGTGCCGGTGCGCGCACCAGTTGAGAAAGTCGTCGGCGTCCTCCATCCGGAGAAACAGTTAGTCGGTGAGCCCAAATCGGCCGAGCACTCGTTGGATTCGCGTCTCCGGTCCGGTCTCGAATGAGAGAGGATGATGATGTAAAAGGACCACAGGCACATACGTTCGCACCAGAGGGTTGGCCACGCACGCAGTTTCGTACTGAGTCGCGACGTCCATCAATTGTTCTGCAGTGACTTGCCCTCTCGCCATGTCGGCCCCGCGGGCAGAATCGAAGCATAAGAAGACGCATTGTGAATCCGTGTCAATAACAAGATTCGACCATTCGAGATTGGCCAATTCTCGAAGATGCGATCTGATATTTCCCAGCCATTTCTGATCATGATTTCCGGGGATGACAATCGGATCCTTGCCTGTGAGTCGATACAGAGCCGCTCGAAAATTTCGAAACGACACGGCGTCCGCTCTGGTCGGATTCTGACACAGATCGCCGGTGATGATGGTCTGACTGATGGTGATGTTGGTCTGACTGATGGAAGGAGCAATAGTGTGAAGGTGAGCCAAAAGGTAGGCCTTCATGGCGCGCGGCTTCCCGCGTGCCGAAGTGGAGATCGCTCAGGTGCAGAAACTGCCGGCCACGTGTCGGTGGCTGGTAGGAGGTCAAGATCTGTTCGATCGCGCCGGGAGCCGCATCGAAGACCGCCAGCATCTGCCCATAGAGGCGAGGCGCGTGCCATAGCGCGACCACAATAACACGCCCGGCCAATGTTCCGGCCGCTGCGCCAGCAACGCAGTTACAAGAAACGGGTTCAGGACACCGAGAGACGCCGCATAATCCGGTTTCAGCAAGACGGCATGGTGCCGCGACGAGGCACGCACGAATTCAAGAAACGATTCGAATTTCCGTGAATCCTTCGGCTCGCCGG
>JBOHOS010000113.1:0-2761 GCA_050731295.1 Nitrospiraceae bacterium
ACCGAAAAGCCCCGCATCGATTTTCGCGACGATTCCGGCTTCCGGCAACGGCTCTGGGCCATAACCGACCGCACGGTGCTCGATGAGATCGGCAGGGCGATGAAGCCGAAGCCGCTCTTTATCGCCGACGGGCACCATCGATATGAAACCGCGCTGGCCTACCGGCGACTGAGGCGGGAAGAAGCCGGCGGACCCATGAACGGCTCGGTAGGAATTAGGCCGTATGATCAGGTCCTCATGCTGTTCGCAAGCCTGGAAGATCCCGGACTGACGGTTCTGCCCACTCACCGCGTGCTCACGACACCGGTGCCCCCAATCAACGACATCCAGCAACGGTTGCGCGAGGCGTTCGAGATTAAAAGCTTTGCTTTTGAGGACCGTTCGGAGGCCGAGACTCGCGCGCGTTTTCTCGCGAGCGTGCGCGGCAAGGGCCAAGCCGGGCCGGTCTTCGGCCTCGCCGTCCAAAGCACAACGAGCTATGTTCTCTTGGCTCTAAGGCCAAGCCACCGCCCGAATCAAGGGGCATCCGAGCGGGATAAGCTGGATGTCTCCATCCTGCAAAACCAGGTGCTCAACACATTGTGCCCCTCGACCACCGACCAGGAAGCGATCGTCTATACGAAAAACGACAACGAAGCCATTGACCTTGTGCGACAAGGTAAGGCGCAGGCCGCCCTGCTGCTGAATCCGACGAAAGTCAGTGAAGTCCGCGCCGTGGCCGCATCCGGCGGTCGAATGCCGCATAAGTCGACGTACTTCTTCCCCAAGCCGCTGACGGGGTTAGTTCTCAATGTGATGGAAGAGTGAAAATGAGGGAGACGCGGAATCGACCTTCGTGCTCGCGCGCCGCGCACACTAGGAAGGCGCTCGGGGGGAACGCGCACGATAAAAGGTCCACCCCGCATCTCCCTCTAATAATAGAGGGAAAGGGTAAACGGGGAGGGGCGCCATGAAGCAGAGGATTCTCGTCGTGGATGACGATTCGGATATCGTCATGACGCTCAAAGACCGGCTCAACTCGCTGGGCTACGAAACGTTGACGGCCAGCGACGGCATGCTGGCGCTGCAGACCATTGAGCGGGAAATCCCAAGCCTCATGTTGCTGGATCTGGAAATGCCGCGTCTCTCAGGCCTGGAGTTATTGAAAAAACTATCGCAAGGCCGGCAAAGCCATCGCGATGGCTACGACCTGCCGGTGATCGTCATGACCGCGCACGGCACTATCAGCAAGGCGGTGGAAGCGATGAAGGAGGGCGCCTATGACTTCTTGACCAAGCCCTTCGACGTCGATCATTTGTCGATTACGATGAGAAAGGCGCTGGAGCGAGAGTCGTTGAAACGGCATGTCGCGATCCTTCGCACGGAAGTCGAGACCCGATATGCGACCATCATCGGCAAGAGCCCGAAAACCCAGTCGATGATTGAGCTCGCACAGCGCGCCGCCAATTCCGACGCCAGCGTGCTCCTGTTGGGCGAAAGCGGAACCGGCAAGGAACTGTTCGCACGTTCCATCCACCAATGGAGTCCGCGACGCGCGATGCCGTTCGTCGTAATCAATTGCGTGGCCCTCACCGATACCCTGCTGGAAAATGAGTTGTTCGGCCATGAGAAAGGCGCCTTCACCGGCGCGGACCGTCTCGAGAAGGGCAAGATCGAGATGGCGGACGGCGGAACCATCTTTTTAGACGAGATCGGGGACATGCCGCAGGGGCTTCAGGCCAAGCTGCTGCGGATTCTGCAGGACCATGAATTTACCAGGGTCGGCGGGACGCGCCTGGTGCGCGTCAACATTCGGGTGATCGCCGCCACGAATCGAGATCTCAAACAAGCCGTCAAGGCCGGAACGTTTCGCGAAGACCTGTATTTTCGCCTCAACGTCGTCAATATGACCCTGCCCCCGCTTCGCGAACGGCGGGAAGACATCCCGCAATTAGCCGAATTCTTCCTCAAGCGCCACGCGCATGACGCCAAGAGGCCGCACGTGAGCTTGGCGCCCGAGGCCATGGACGCGCTGAGCGGATACGCCTGGCCCGGGAACATCCGTGAACTCGACAACATCATCGCGCGTGCCGTGATCCTCAGTCCGACTGATGACATCGACGCCGATCAATTACCGCTCTCGACGGCTGACGCGGCCACCGCCCTGGAGGGTGAACCGGCTGCCAACTATCAGCACCTTCCCTACCATGAATCGATGGAGCAATACAGCCGCATGATTATTTTGCGCGCGCTCCGGAGCGCCAACGGCAGCCAAACCAAGGCGGCGGAGCAGCTGAAGCTCCAACGCACCTACCTGGCGCGCCTCATCCGACAGAAGAACATCACGGTCGAATCGCAGATCGATTGATGCGATTGTCTGACTGACTCTCAACCTCGGCCACTTGCAAGAGCAAGGAGCCAGGCAGTAGTCTTCAGCCATGGCTGTTGATCCTGTTTGCGGCATGACGGTCGATGAGTCACGGGCCCCGGCGAAAGCCGAGCATGGAGGCAAGACCTACTATTTCTGCGCGCCGGGCTGTCAGCGGACCTTTGAAACAAACCCCGAGCAGGTGCTGAAGCACGGGCCCAAAGGAATGCCGCCGCCCGTGCAGATGGTGAGTTTGATGACCCGCCCGCCCAAATCGGCTAACACACCCACCCGCCCCGAGCCCGCCGCAACGGGCTCTTTGTCTTTCTCACCCACCCGCCCCGAGCCCGCCGCAACGGGCTCTTTGTCTTTCTCACCCGCCCGCCCCGTGCCCGCCGCGACGGGCTCTTTACC
>JBOHOS010000114.1:0-4068 GCA_050731295.1 Nitrospiraceae bacterium
CTGAATGCGTGTTCCCATGTTCGTTCGCCGGGATGTACTCTCATCACCGTCATCGCTCCATAGGCAGTCAGAAATCCACCTCGAAGTCCTGCGGGTGTCATGTCGACAACCCGATCCACCCCAGTCCTTCCCGGACATGAAGCCGCCAGCCCGCGATATTTGATCGCGGCATCGCTCATCTCCGTCGCTGCAGGGCTTCCCAATTCAACTTCTCGACGGCGAAATTCTTCGATCTGCGGCCGGTGAATGCTGTCGTCCTCCAGTGCGGGATTTTTAGACTCAGATCTTTCCGTATGGATCCGATCTCGGCTGAAGTCGTGCCCGTAGCGCGATTCGAACACGGGCGCCCAGGGGCGAGTGGATGTCGGGAAGAGTGCCGCATCCCGCCGGCAACAGCTTGCCCGACTTGCCATTCATGCCGACTGGTCACGCGACACGGCAGTGTAGATCGCTGCCCGTGCACTCCGCGCATTCTCCCGCCATCCCGGTCGATCCGCCGTAAGCACACGTTCCCGGCACGACACCTGTCCGGCGCGGTCCCGCCACAAGTTTGCTGGGCGCCGGGCCGTTGTAAGATGTTGACAAGATTGCTGAAGCCGCGCACGTCGTGATCGACGCAATGGTGATTACGGAAATATCGAGCGCCTGCGATGCCGAACCGTGCCATCGTCGCCTTTCTCGTACACTCTCAATCGCGAAAGATAGGAGACCACTGTTTCCGGTATAGAGCGTAACCATCGATCAAGGTTTGCTTGTCCGGATGATCGCTCAGCCAACCAACCATCGCCGGCTGGTTTGTCCTAAGGCAGGCGGGGTCTTCGGCAGAGCCGACGATCGACGGGCCGCCCCGTTGAGCGAGGTAGGTCATGGCCCGATACATCGAATCGTGCGCCTCCGCCATCAGATCGCGATAGAGGCTACTTGAAGACAAGCCTGCATTAGGGTCGCTCATGTGAGCCCTTCCCGCTGCACACGCCGGCCGCAGGCAACTTGGAGTAGCATCGGTACTTGCCGTAAGCCTTGGCGTTCTTCTCCCACGAACTGGTGTTATGGGAACCGGACCCCCATTTGGATTCCAAAGTACTCGCCGTCTCATCCACGGTTCCTTTGGGCTCTGAGACGCTTCGAATGATGCCGGAGTGCGTGACCAAGCCCTTTGCATCAACAAAGACAAGGATATCGCCGGCAGCCGCCACACATGAGTGAGGTTGGTCCTTCCAGCCATCGTCCTTCAGGACCGTAGGCACGGTATCGCCCCATAAAGAATAGGGTCCGCCCTTAGCCGTGGACCCGCCAAACGTGTACCCATGGCACCAGTAGGTCGATCCATCGTGCGGCTTCCAGGTGAAGATTGACGTCCCTGCATCAGTCTTTGCTTGAAGGAGATCGCCTTTGGGACCGCCGGGGCCCCAGGGGTATGAGTCTTTCCCGGTATCGGTATTGGGCTGCCATTTCACCCGACGGATCACTTCGGCTTCCCCGGCAATCTCGGGGAGGCGGTGATCGAGTTTCTGTGCGCTGCCCTGCTGGATCGAGTGCGTCAACTCATGGGCGAGCAGCCTCCGACCGGCCTGGGTTTCTGGGGTATACTCGCCCATCCCGAAGGCGATATCCGATCCCACCGTAAAGGCGCGTGCCTCTACGGCGGCAGCAAGCTCGGCCGCCGTACTGTCGGCATGGATGCGCACCTGGCTGAAATCATGCCCAAAACGTGGTTCCATGAATGCGCGGACTGAGGCGGAAAGAGGCTGACCGCCGCCGCGCAAGCCATTGACTCTGGCGGCGATGGCCGACGTAAGCCGCGGGGTGCGCCCCGGCGCCTCCTTAGCCTGAGCGGAACCGCCTTCTTCCACAATTAGTCCTTCCTCAATGCTGTACGGTTGCTTCGGATTGCGCTGGATTGTCGGCTCGCCATCGACAATCGCCGCTCCCGGAAGAATGCTGCGCGAGGCCGCCGGAACCGGCATCCGCATGACTTGTTCCGCAATCCGATCCGCTTCTTGTTCAGCCGGATCCCCTGGCCGGCCGATTGTGAGCTTGGCCTGTATGGTCTGCGGCACGTCGGCATGCACCCGCACCCGGCTGAAATCGTGACCGAAGCGGGATTCCATGAACGTTCGCGTCTCCGGGTCGAGAGCCTGGCCAGGGGCTCGAAGGACCTCATGCGCAATGGGCGGCACGCCGGCCGACTCAACGTAACCGTGCGAACGCCGCTGCGCCATTCGCGTCTTGCCCCACTCTTCGGACTCACCGGTCGGTCCCGGGGAACGGCCGCGCGCAGCCTTGCGATAAAGAGTCGTGACGGCCACGGATGACGGGCTTGTCGCCTTCTGAGTGGAAATGTTCAGTTTCCTATTCATCAACCGCTTCTCACCAAGAGGCACATCGTGCCTGACGCTCATCTCGCGTCGCGGGCTTCATTCCTCGATAGGTCCGCTCCCCGCGTCGGAGATCACCGCTTGTGGCTCCGTTCCCATCGTCTTCTCGATCACACGCGGAAATACATCATGTCCCGTTTTTGTTTCGTCCCGCCAACCCAGCCTATATGCGTGAAGCGATAGGCGAGCATCACCGCCCATGCCGAGTATGCCTCGTCCCGTTGCACACCGAAGTTGACGAACACATTGATCTTGTTGCCGAGGACGTCGGTGATCGCCCAATCGCCGGCGCTCGGCAGATTGAACGTGACCTGATAATATGCGGGGTCGATCGCCAACTCGTTTGCGCCTTTGAGCGCGCCGCTCGGGGCGGCTTTGCCGACCAAGTAATACTCGAACGGGCCGATGACGTTGCGCGAGTCCATCCCATAGTGTTGGATCACCGCCAGCGCCGCCTTGGCATCAGCAGCGGTCGAGAATTGTTTGACCACCGTCTTGCCATCTCGAATCTCATTGCCGACGACCTTCGCCGTCGTCGGATTGAAGGCCGTCACCGTCGGATTGACCGGGACGACATTACCCGGGCCGGACTTAGGTTTTCGGGGAGCGCTTTGACTGAGTTCCAAGGCGACTGACGCGCAGTTCGGGGCGATGGTCGGCACGGCGGTGTCCCGGTGGGTTCCGCCCGGCCCATCGAGTCTCCTCGCCGCAGCCTGGTAGCCATACACGAGCCCGTACGCCGCTTGCGTGTGCCGCTTGTTCACTTGCGCGACCAGATTCTGTCCGCAACCGTTCAGGTCAGCGCCGCTGCCCGTCAAGCCGGTGATAAACGTGTCGTACGGCGCGAGGTGGCGATTGTGCAGCGTTCGAATGTCGTCGCGGTGCTCGTCCTCGCTCACCTGCACGCGTTTGACAAAATCAGCGTTGCTTGGCAGCGCGTTCATTGTGACCGGAATCTTGGCCTTCTTCGCGCACGCCGCGGGATTGCCGATCGATGCCGGCGGGATCGCGGCGCTCCATCCGCCGGCCGGTGCGGCAGTCGCGACGATCATGTTGCACGACGTGTTGATCGTGAAGTTCGTAAACTGGCATTGCACGTTTCCGCCGCTCGATCTGGTCTGCTTTACTTCAGTTGGACTGATCGCATTGAGCACCCCCTCCAGGTTCGCGATCACGTTGCCGTTAATCGTCGGGGTCGTCAGGCCCGGCGTGAGTCCTTTCCCGAGCCGCACGAGGGGGTCATCGGCCTTCGGCACCGGATTCGTGAACGACGCCACGCGCTGGATCCACGAACGCGCGTCCCGCGGCATTCGTTGAATGCGTGACGCCTGGAGCGTGTTCTGTTCGTCTTGGAATGGCGCGCCGTGGGTCGGTTCAAGCCCCGCCTCGCCGGCCGCCGCAGGGCCAGTCATCGAAAGCGTGGGCGGGCCAATGCAATGTTCGCCTCCCTCGGAGAGCACTCGAATGCTGTATGCCCCGGGCGCGAGCCGAGGTGCCGCTCCTTGTTGCACCACGTGCGTCAATTCATGCGCGAGCAGATAGCGCCCCGCGGGACTGTGCGGCGCATACTCCCCGGACGCGAACACGACATCCGATCCGAGCGTGAACGCGCGCGCCGCGAGCGCATCGGCGGTCGCGTGCGCGCTTGCATCGGCGTGCAACCGCACGCGGCTGAAGTCGTGCCCGAACG
>JBOHOS010000115.1:0-3793 GCA_050731295.1 Nitrospiraceae bacterium
TCGTGCGCGAGCTCCATGCTAAACGGCCGCACGTCGTCTCGGGCTACCCGAGCACCCTGGCGAGGGCGGCCCGTGAGGTCGATGGCGCCGACCTGCGCTCGCTCGGCCTTCGTTTTCTGTGTACGGGCGGCGAAGTACTCACCCCGGTGATGCGCGAGCAGATCGTACAAGCATTCGGCGCGCCGCTCTACGACTGGTACGGTAGCCATGAGTTTAATCTCCTCGCCTGGCAGTGCGCGGTCACGGGAGCGTTCCATTCCTGCGACGACGGGATGATCACGGAGATACTCGACGACGACCGTCCCGTGGCCGAAGGCGAAGAGGGGGAGATAATCGGGACCGACCTCATTTCATTAGCCATGCCCATGATCCGCTACCGCCTGGGCGATCTCGTCACCAAGGGCCCGACAACGTGCGCATGCGGGCAACCCTTCTCCACCATTCGAAATATTCAGGGACGACGAATGGATTACTTTCGGCTTCCCGGCGGACGGGTATTGCACCCGTACGAACTGGCCGTCGCCGCCGGGCTGCTGCGTGGACGGGTGCCGTGGATTCGCGAGTATCAAGTGATCCAGGAACGCATGGATCGCATCGCCATGCGCGTGGTCCCGTTCCAGACTCCTTCGTCACCGCAGATCGCCGCGTTGACTATACCGGCCCAGGCTCTCTTGGGACCGGCGGTCCAATTTCATCTGGAGCTGGTGCCTGAAATTCCATTCGATCCGAGCGGCAAATTCCGTGTGTACCAGCCATTGGAGCGTTCTGCCGACGGGGCATTCTCCGCGGTCCCAGGCGAATGCCGGTGAGCGTAGAGCCCGAACAAGGAACAGAACCATGTGCGGCATCAGCGGTCTAGCCTATTCCGACCCCCGCAGACCCGTAGACCGGGCCATGCTGCGCCGCATGATGGACACGCTGATCCATCGCGGACCCGACGGTCAGGGCGTCCACATCGAGCCCGGCGTCGGACTGGGCATCCGGCGCCTGAGCATCATTGACCTCGAGACAGGCGACCAACCGATCTCCAACGAAGACGGAACGGTCACGGTGGTCTGCAACGGCGAGATCTATAACTTCCGGGAGCTTTGCCGGGCGCTGAGAGACGCCGGCCACCGATTTCGAACCGGCTCGGACGTCGAGGTGATTGTCCATTTGTACGAAGAGCACGGCCTCCGCTGCCTGGACTATTTACGAGGGATGTTCGGATTCGCCCTGTGGGATGCGCGCCGCCGCCGGCTCCTTCTGGCGCGGGATCGGCTGGGGATCAAACCCCTGCTCTATGCGGAGACATCAGACGGACTGTGGTTTGGGTCGGAGCTCAAGTCCATCCTGATGAGCGGCCGCATCGAACGGCACCGGGATGTCCATGCGCTCAACGAGCTGTTCACGCTGGGGTTCGTCCGCGCGCCCAACACGCTGTTGAAGGAGATTCGCCAACTGTTGCCGGGGCACTATCTCCTCTATGAGGATGGGATCGCCTCGGTGCACGAATACTGGGACGTGCGCTTCCCGGCAGCCGCGGATGACTCGCCGCCACGCAGCGGCGCGGAGTGGGCGGAAGCGATCCGAGCCAAGCTTGAAGAGACCGTGCGCCTCCATCTGCGCAGCGATGTTCCCGTGGGGGCCTGGCTCAGCGGCGGGCTTGATTCGAGCAGCATCGTCAGCTTGATGAGCCGTTGTCTGAATCGATCCATTCAGACCTTCTCGCTGGCGTTCGAGCATCCCGAATACGATGAGGTGCGCGGCGGCGCCATTCTAAAGGATTTCCCCGGCTATGCGCTCTCCAACCGGCAAACGATCTTGCGGGACAAGGATTTTTCCCTGCTTCGCAAGGCCGTGTGGCATTGCGAAGATTCCGTCACCTCGGGCCTGTCCATTGCCCGCATGCTGCTCTCGGAGGTCGCGGCGCAGGACGTGAAAGTCGTGCTGACGGGGGAAGGGGCCGACGAAGTGTTCGGCGGCTACCCGTGGTTCAGGACGGATAAACTCATCAGGCCGCTAAGCGGGCTGCCTCTCGCCCTGCGCCGATTCATCGCGAAACTGCCCCCGGTCCGGAAACAATGGCCACGAGCGGCCCGACTGCTCGCCGCGCCGGCCGCGATGAACCTGTCGCGTTACAAATGCATCATCGATCCTCCCTATGCCGAATTCCGCGATCAGCTTTTTTCGAATGACGTGCTGCACGAATTGGGGCACAGCCGGCGTCTCGACGAGACGCTGAGCCTTCCCGACGCATTCGACACCTGGCACCCCTTCGCGCAACTGCAGTACGTCGAAATGAAGACGCGCCTTCCGAACGTCATCACGCGGTATTTGGATACGACCAGCATGGCCTACTCGCTGGAAGCCCGCGTGCCGTTTCTCGATCACGAGTTTGTCGAGCTGTGCTCCCAGGTTCCGCCGTCATTGAAAATGCGTGGAATGCAAGAGAAGCACATTCTTCGCCGCGCCATGCGAGGGATCTTGCCGGACGACCTCGTAAACCGCCCGAAGCGCGGATTGGTCGCCCCTCCCGTGCACTGGCTCCGCGAGCCTCCGGACTTCGCCCTTGATCTGCTGAGCGAGGCGCGAATACGCGAGGCGGGCTATTTCAATCCTGCGCACGTGATGCGCATGCTCGAGCAACATCGAACGGGACGAGCGGATTTCGGACGGCCCTTGATCAGTGTGCTGGGGGTCCACCTGTGGGATGAACTGTTCATGCGAAGCAGCCAGTTCGCCCTCACAACTGATGTCTCGACCAGACAGACGCTCTTTCCTCGAGAAGCGGTGGGGCGTCGATCGCTCACTGCGAGGAGCAAAAGCCTCCCGCATCGCACGCTACGTATGGAGCCTTGATGTTTAAGGCCTACGGGGATATCTTCGCGCACAGGGCGCACCTCTATCATCGCGCCATGGAACTGTACCCGCACGCGCGCGAGGAGGAATTTGGCCGCCTGCTGCAACTGGCGGACATCCGCCCCGGTCACGTGATCTGTGATATTCCATCCGGCGGCGGGTATATGAGGAGCCGGCTCCCGTCATCCGTCTCGTGCGTGCACATCGAAACCTCTCGCGCGTTCGCCGAGGGCTGCCGGCGCAATGGAGCGGGCGATGTGCTCCTGTCACGCCTGGACACCTTTCCGATCAAGGCCGCATCGATCGACCGGATCATCAGCCTGGCGGCGTTGCATCATATCGAGGACAAAGGGCGCTTTTTTCGTGAAGCCCATCGCGTTCTCAAAGACGGAGGCATCCTATGCATCGGGGATGTCCACGCTCATTCCAGGGTGGCGGCATTCTTAGAGGGATTCGTCCACGAGCATAACCCTATGGGACACCGCGGCCTCTACATCGATGCCGGGATCGGGCCCGAACTGGAACGGCAGGGATTTCAAGTCGCGCGCGCGTCCCGGATTCCATTTCAATGGAGATTTGAGTCGATCAGCGCGATGGCGACATTCTGCCGGCTACTGTTCGGAACCGATCGGGCCACGTCTGAGGACATGCTGGACGGCCTCCGGCGCTACCTCGGGTGCGCCGTGCAGGATCAGGCCTGCGCCCTGAACTGGGAATTGTATTTCGTCCAGGCCATTCGGACACCGGGCGGGCGCCCGAGATCGCGTTTTTCAAGAGATGGTGTGGAAGGGATTGGCGGAATAAGCAAATTGGCAGAGCCGATGGCCCATGTGCAGGCGATTGGCCGTGGCATAGGATTGGGCATCCGGCGTCTTATGGGACCGCAGGTCCGACTCATCATATGATTGATCGATCAACTCCATTTTCCGTGTTGCGGCCGTTCCTGCGCCAT
>JBOHOS010000116.1:0-9195 GCA_050731295.1 Nitrospiraceae bacterium
ACATGGACGGGTTCGAGATGGTCGCACGGGTTGATGAAATTCCGCTCGGCGCTTCTAAAGTCGTGCGCGTCAATGAAAAGCCCATTGCCCTCTTTAACGTGGAAGGAAAATTCTACGCCATTTATAACATTTGTCCTCACGAAGGAGGACCTCTTAACAAGGGCCGGTTGAAAGGGTGTGTCGTGTCCTGCCCATGGCATGATCTGGCCTTTGATGTTCGGAACGGTCAGGGCACCGATGGGGGAGGCTACTGCGTCGGAAGCTATGACGTTCGTGTCGAGGGCGATGAGGTATTTGTGGGCGCGCGCCGCAAGATCTGACTCTTTCACGCCTGAGATCCTCTGCCCACCGGCAGGCTCCTGTTCTGATCCGCTCAAGATGCATCAGTTCGGCAGTTGGTATGGAAGCGGGTTTCTTATTATGGTGGTCGAGTTGAGTGACAGATCCATGACCGACGGGGTTCGCGAGGTCGTTAAGGCTATTCACACACAGAGAGACGCCGTCTTCCCGATTCATCTCTGGGAAGACCGGACGCGAGGGGAACAGTGGGTTCCCGCGTATAACCGTGAATCCTTCGTGCTGGTCAATGATGATTTTCTTCGCACGACCAGCAACAACGCCGTTGATTCAGGCCGTCGGACGTTCGAGTTTCGCGCCATGCAGCCCGGCACCCACCGGCTGGTGTTCGAAAAGCGATTGGGGTGGAAATTCACGGCTGAAGACCGGCGGGTGTTCCTGATCGAGGTCGCAGGGCCGGGCGTCTCCGGGAGAGACCGTGAGTAACGTGGGATTCATCAACGGCCGCTTCATGCCGTTGGAAGCCGCGATGGTTTCGGTCGAGGATCGCGGCTTCCAATTCGGTGATGGAGTGTACGAAGTCATCAGGACATACCATGGCATCCCCTTTCTCGCGGATGAGCACTTGATCCGGCTCGACCGAAGCGCAGGGGCTATTGCGCTGACGAATCCGTTCAGCCTGCGGCAATGGCGCGAGTTCATCGAGGAAGGAATCCGGCTGGGCGGATATGAGGAGAGCAAGGTCTATATCCAACTCACGCGTGGCACGGCTCCGCGCGATCATTCTTTTCCGCAACAGACTGCTCCCACCGCCGTCATGACCATATGTGCCATGCGGCCGCTGGACCAGTCCACGCGATCATCGGGCGTGGAGGTCATAACACTGAATGATTTCCGTTGGGGGCGATGCGATATCAAAAGTCTCAATCTACTGTCCAATGTTCTGGCTCGCCAGCGAGCCAAGGAGGCGGGCGCGTTTGAAGCCATCTTTGTGCGGGAAGGATGGATCACCGAAGGGGCGGTCAGCAATGTCATGGTCGTGCGAGACGACATCCTGGTGACCCCTCAGCAAGGCGAGTGGATTCTGTCCGGTGTCACGCGGACCGCCGTGTTGGATCTCGCAAGAAAAGAGGGGATCGCCGTTCGGGAGCAAAACATCAGCGCGGGCGAGTTTCGAGCGGCTGAGGAGATTTTTTTGACCGGCACGACAGTGGAAATTCTCGCCGTGGTGAGCGTTGATCGAATGCGGATCGGGAGTGGTAAACCGGGTGCGCTTACGGAGCGGCTCAGCGCTCGGTTCAGCGCGCTGGTCGGGTAGCCAGCCTCTTGCAACGGCAGGTTGAACATGATAGCTTGTTTCGCACTGGAAGTGGGCGGCGGCCCACTTTTTTGTTTGGGTTGAAACACACGCATGGGTCGTGTCGGGGAACGGTCTCGTCGAGGAGGGTCTCAGCAAATCGCCCAGTCGGTGCGCGCGGTTGCCACGCCCATCGTCCGAGCGCTCGAGCTGGATCTGGTCGACGTGGAGTGTATCGGGCAGGGGCCCGGCAGCGTCGTCCGAGTGTTTATCGACAAACCGGGCGGTGTCAACCTCGATGATTGCGAGCAGGTTCATGTCTCGCTGGGACACGCGCTTGACGTGGCGGATCCGATTCCTCACGCCTACCGGCTCGAAGTCTCTTCTCCCGGTCTTGACCGTCCGCTGAAGCAGGCCGACGATTACGCCAGAGCGACCGGGAAGCTCGTCAATATAAAGCTCCGACAGCCTGTCGACGGGCAGTGGCGCGTGATCGGGCGGCTGGGTGAGGTGAATGAGGGTGGAATCGGCCTGACCGTCATTCGAGGGCACCAGATGCAGACGATACAGGTGGGGTGGGAGACCATTGCGGAAGGGCGACTTGAGGTGGAGTTTTAGGTGGGTGCCATGCCCGCGATGAGGTCTTCGGAGAGCGAGGGACGCTATCTATGAATCGAGAATTGATTGCCGTCATCGATCAGATCGGCCGGGAGAAAGGGATTGATAAGGCCCGGATCATCGGCGCCGTTGAGGCGGCGCTGCAAACGGCGGCCAAGAAACGATTTGGCCAAGGCGAAAACATTCAGGTTCAAATCGACCAGAAGACCGGAGAAATTGCGGTGGTGTCGCTGAAAACTATCGTCGACACGGTCATCAATCCAAAAGCGGAGATCTCGATTCTGGAAGCGCGTCGAGTAGACAGCGAGGCGGAGGTCGGCGACGAAATCGGCTCCGTCATCGAAATGGACGAACTCGGGCGGATTGCCGCGCAGACCGCGAAACAGGTGATCTGTCAAAAGGTCCGCGAAGCCGAATGGGAGTCGGTGCAGAAGGAGTATTCCACGAGGCAGGGCGATCTCATTAATGGGATCATCATGGGGCAGGAGCGGCGCAATTACCTCGTGGATCTGGGAAAGACCGAAGCCGTGTTGCCGGGGTCTGAACAGATTCCTCGTGAAACGTACCGGCGGGGAGATCGGATTAAAGCGTATTTGGTTGAAGTGCGACGAACCCCGAAGGACGTGCAGGTCATTCTGTCTCGAACCCATCCCCAGTTCGTCACCAAGCTCTTCGAGTTGGAGGTCCCGGAGGTAGCGGAGAAAATCGTGGAGATCAAAGGCGTTGTGCGCGAGCCGGGCGATCGCACAAAGATCGCCGTGTTTTCTCGGGACAAGGCCGTCGATCCAGTGGGCGCCTGTGTGGGGATCAAGGGGTCGCGCGTGCAAGCGGTGGTCAGGGAGCTTCGAGGCGAGAAAATCGATATTATTGCCTGGACCTCGGACCCACGGGTGTTCATTGCCGAAGCTTTAAACCCGGCCACGATTGAAAAGGTCGGTATTGATGAAGAGAAGAAGTCCGCCCTCGTGGTGGTGGCCGATTCGCAACTCTCCCTGGCAATCGGAAAAAATGGGCAGAATGTCCGGCTGGCCGCAAAATTGACCGGTTGGAAAATCGACATTATCAGCGCGACGGAATACGAGAAGGAAAAGGTCGAGCGGGACCGGGAAATCAAAGCCGCCTTAGCCGAAGAGGCAGAAGCGCAACGCGAGCAGGATGAAGCGAGTCGCGGCCATCAGGATGAAAAGTCTTTGGTCGCCGAAGAAGGCCAAGCACCGCACGCGGCTGAGCCGCAGGCAAAGGTCTAGAGAAAGGTCTAGAGAAGGTTCGGAAGCGGACGATCAGCAATGAGAGTATACGAACTGGCCAGAAAGCTTGGGATGGAGAATCGGGCGCTGATCCCCGAGCTGAAACGTCTGGGAATCAGCGTCGCCTCGCACAGCAGCACGTTGGATGAGGAGGCGATCCAGAAAGCGTTGGACAAATTGCTGCCGCAGGGCCACACCGTTGATCGAGCGGAATCCAAGTCCGATGGCAAGGATGACGCCGGACGGAGAGCCCAGAAAAAAGGAGCGGTGTTGGGCAAGGAAAATCACGGGGGGCGTGAAGAATCCCTCAAGACGGCAAGCGGGAGGGCGTCTGCTGCGATCATCGAGGAGGCGCCGAAACCTGATAAGAAACGAATCCTGTTCAAGCGGAAAAAGCCCGAAGACGAAGCCGGGATGCCTTCGCTGCCGGCTGAACCGGTGTCGGCGCTCAGTGGACCGGTGTCCGAGGTTGCGACGCCGGCGCCGTCCGCGGGAGTAGGTGTCGCGCAGCAACAGGATGTGTCGATTGAGCGATCTCCTCTGCCGTCGGTGTCCATCGAGGGGCGAACGGAGGACGCCGGAGCGCGAGATTTTCGACTGCCGGTCACCGCGGCAATCCCGCCTGCACCGCCTGCTCAGATCGTTCCACCGCCGATGTCCGAGGTCGCGTCTTCCGCGGACAAGAAGAAGGGGGCGCTTCTTCCACCGCCGAGCGAGGACGCCGCGGGGCTCAAAGAGAAACTCAAGAAGCCGAAAAAGCCGGGCCGGACGCGCGATGAAGAAGAAGTCAAATTCCGGGAGGATGCGGCTCGGTGGCAGGATCTCCGCGCCATACCGGTGCATCGTCGCGATGAGCGATCGCGCCATCTCCAGCCATCGGCGGTCGCCGAGATCACGAAACCTCGAAAGAAAGGGATCAAGTTGACGCCCGGCCTCACCGTCAAAGAGTTTGCCGAACTGGTCGGTCAGCGGCCTGCCGATATCATCCGCAAATTGATGGAAATGGGCCAGATGGTGACCTTGAATCAGCCCATGAACATGGATGTCGCTTCGCTGATCGCGGAAGGCTACGGGATTAAGGCCGACGTCTCGGTCGACAAGCAAGGCGACGAATTGCTTGAAGAGATCGCCGAGTGGACGGAGCAGGAAGTGTTGGAGCCACGTCCCCCCGTGGTGACGATCATGGGGCATGTGGATCACGGTAAAACGTCGCTGCTGGATGCCATCCGGCAGACGAAGGTGACCGAACAGGAAGCCGGTGGCATCACGCAGCACATCGGCGCCTACGTCGTTCCCACCCATGATAAACGGATTACCTTCCTTGATACGCCGGGGCACGAAGCTTTTACCGCCATGCGGGCCAGAGGCGCGAAGATTACGGATATCGTCGTCCTCGTCGTCGCGGCCGATGACGGCGTGATGCCGCAAACCGTGGAAGCGATCGATCATGCAACGGCCGCCAACGTGCCGATCATCGTCGCCATCAACAAGATCGACAAGCCCGGCGCGAACTCCGAACGCGTCAAGCACGCGCTGGCCGAGCACAATCTCATTCCCGAGTCATGGGGAGGGCAGACCATCTTCGTCGAAGTCTCCGCCAAGCAGAAAGTCGGGCTTGACGCGCTGCTCGAGATGATTCTGCTTCAGGCGGAGGTGCTGGAGCTGAAAACCGATTCCCGGCGTCCGGCCAAAGGCGCCGTCGTCGAAGCCAAACTCGACCGGGGCCGCGGGCCCGTCGCCACCGTCCTGGTCCAGAACGGCACCTTGCGGTTGGGAGACGTCTTCGTTGTGGGAACGTTTAGCGGCCGTGTCCGCGCCTTGATCACCGACACGGGGGCCAAAGTCTCCGAAGCCGGTCCGTCGATGCCGGTCGAGGTGATCGGCTTGCCCGGTGTGCCGGCCGCCGGCGATCCGTTCGTGGTGGTGCCCGATGAGCGCGTCGCTCGCGAGGTCGCGGAAGCGCGTCTCCAGAAACAACGGACTGCAGAGTTGGCGGCGGGAGCGGGGCGCGTCACGCTGGATGATCTGTATGCGCGCATCAAAGAGGGTGATGTCAAAGAACTGGCGCTTGTGATCAAGTCCGACGTGCAGGGATCGGCCGAAGCGCTGTCTGAAGCCGTTCAGAAACTGTCCACTGCCGCCGTCAAGCTTCGGGTCATTCATAGCGGGGTCGGGGGCATTACGGAGACCGATGCGCTGTTGGCGTCGGCCTCGCGAGCGATCATCATCGGATTCAACATCAGGCCCGAGACGAAAGCGGCTGCGTTGGCCGAACGGGAAGGCGTGGACATTCGCCTGTATACGATCATCTATGACGCCATCGCCGATATCAAAGCGGCGATGGAAGGACTGTTGGAGCCCACGCTGAAGGAGCGGATCTTGGGTCGAGCCGAGGCGCGGCAGATCTTCACGATCCCGAAGGCCGGCGTGATTGCGGGGTGCTACGTGATCGACGGCATGATCTCGCGCGCCAGTTCAGGGGTCCGCGTCCTTCGAGATCACGTGGTGGTGTACGAAGGGAAACTCGGCTCCCTCCGGCGATTCAAAGACGACGTGCGCGAGGTTCAGCAGGGATACGAGTGCGGAATCAGCGTGGAAAATTTCAGCGATGTGAAGCCCGGCGATGTCCTGGAGGTCTACACCCTCGATAAAGTGGCGGCCAAGCTCTGAGGCACTATCTCCGGTTCGTGCACCTCTTGTAGCCGCATGCCTCTTGTAGCCGTATGATTGTTGGGCTCTGCACGGTCGAACTCTATCTCCCGGAAAGTAATTCCTTGAAGGCAAAGCGGGCCATGCTCCTCAGCGTCAAAGACCGCCTGCGAGACAAGTTCAATCTCTCAGTCGCGGAGGTCGGAGACCAGGATCTGTGGCAAAAAGCCGTCTTGGCCATGGCGTGTGTGGCCAATGAGGGCGCTTACGTAAACCAAGTGCTTGATCAGGCGGTCAATCTCCTTCGGTCCGTTCCCCTGATCGAGATGGTGAAGTGTCGGATCGAATTACTGTAGGGATACTCAGCAATTCTATGGCCAAGACGGCGTACAAGCGAGCGTCCCGCGTCGCCGATCAGATCAGGATGGAAGTGGCGGACATCCTCATGCGGAAGACGAAAGATCCGCGTGTCGGGTTCGTGACCGTGACGGATGTCGAGTTGACCAATGATCTGCGCTCGGCGCGAATATTCGTCACCACCGGACAGAATGAACAGGCGGACACGGACACGTTCGCCGGGTTGACCAAAGCCGCCGGATTTATTCGAACGGAGCTCGGCCGTCGATTGAACCTTCGCTACACTCCCGAATTGATCTTCCAGAAAGACGTGACAGGACCTCGAGGAGACCGGATTTTGTCTCTGCTCGAAGGCTTGGGAGAGGGAAAGCAACAAGCATCCGCCTCGACAGAAACGCATTCTCGTGAGGAGCACAATGCCGAGTCCTAATGGGAACTCCGGTGTGCTCACCGGCAAATCAGCTCTGAACCCCCCTGTGGTCGGAGACGGGATTCTGAACATTAATAAACCGATGGGATGGACGTCGCACGATGTCGTCGCCAAAATTCGGAGAGTGCTGAAGGGAGTTAAGACCGGCCATGCCGGGACGTTAGATCCGGCCGCCACGGGCGTGCTTCCGGTGTTGATAGGGCAAGGAACCCGGATTGCGGAATACCTGCTGGATTGGGACAAGGAGTATGACGCCGTGTTCCGCTTGGGTGAAACGACCGATACTCAGGATGCGACCGGCACCCTCCTGATGACGCGTTCGTGTGAGGGATTGGCGCAGGCGCAGGTTCAGGCTGTTATTGATCGGTTCAAAGGGCCGGTGACGCAGATGCCCCCGATGTACTCGGCGGTGAAGGTCGGCGGTGTGCCACTGTACAAGGTTGCGCGATCCGGCCGCACGGTCGAGCGGGATGTCCGCCAAGTCGTGATTCATCGCCTTGACATGACCGCAATGGTGGGTTGTGATGTGTCTCTACGGGTGACCTGCTCCAAAGGCACCTATATCCGGACTCTGTGCGCCGATATCGGGGACGCGCTGGGCGTTGGCGGTCACCTCTTGGCGTTAGAGCGACGGCGGGTCGGGCCATTGCCCGTCACGCAAGCGCTCACGATCGAGGCATTCAGTGAACGCCTGTTGAGCGGCCGGCTGGAGGACGAGGTGATGTCGCTCGATCACGCGCTGAGTCACTTGCCGGCGTTCATTGTTGATGAGCCCGCCGCTGCGCGCCTCATCCATGGTGTGCCGGTCCCTTGGGCGGCGGTAGAGTGGGATCGCAGCGCGCCTCGCGATGATCTGCAAGCCGGCCTGCCGGTGCGATTGAAAGATCCGAGAGGACGGCTTCTGGCGGTCGGTCGAGCGCCGGGTGCGGCGGATGGATCTCCGGTCATGAAGCCCGAACCGTCGTCAGATCAGTCGTTCTCGATCACGAAAGTGTTGGTACACGTCTAGTCGATCATACAGGAGGGACACATGGCCTTGGCGAAAGAACCAAAGACGGCGTTGATTCAACAATATCGCCGGAACGACGGCGATACGGGCTCACCTGAGGTGCAGATTGCGATCCTGACGAACAGGATTGGATATCTGACCGAGCATTTCAAGCTCCATAAGAAGGATCACCATTCCAGGAGAGGGTTATTGCTGCTGGTCGGCCGCCGGCGCCGGCTGCTGGATTATCTCCATGGAATCGATGATGGGCGGTATCGGGCCGTGTTGGAACGACTGGGCATTCGCAAGTAATCACTTCCCGCGCTCCGGCGTCACGCTGGAGTCGGATGGGACTGCCACACAGGTGAACACGGACATGGGCTCACAGCAGAGAGTATGTCATAGCAGGCTACTTAAAAAGGTCGTCCAGCAAGGCCGCTGGGAGCGGGGACCCCGGAGCGTACGTTATTGGGTACGTGAGGAGTCCACGCGGCCGAGAACGAAGCCGGAAGCCTTTTTCAGTAGCCTCGTGAGCCCATCTCTGTGGGCATCTGTGCCGGCAGAGACAGAGGAGATCAGAGGATGGCGCATGTGATTGAAATGGATATCGCCGGCCGCCGGCTTCGATTGGAAACCGGGCGAGTCGCGAAACAAGCCGATGGCGCAGTATTGGCCTCCTACGGTGATACCGTGGTGCTGGCGACCGCCGTGGCATCCCAAACCGTCAAGCCCGGGATCGATTTTCTTCCGCTGACCGTGGATTATCAAGAGAAAGCCTATGCGGCCGGGAAGATTCCCGGCGGCTACTTCAAGCGCGAGGGGCGGCCGTCTGAAAAGGAAGTGCTGACGAGCCGGCTGATCGATCGACCGCTTCGACCCCTTTTCCCGGAGGGCTATTATTTCGAGACCCAGGTGATTGCCTCCGTTCTCTCCGCCGATCAGACCGGGACCTCGGATGTGGTCGGCATCACCGCCGCCTCGGCCGCCTTGGCTATCTCCGATATTCCCTTCGATGGGCCGGTCGCCGGGGTCAAAGTCGGCCGCGTGAACGGGCAGATCGTCGTCAACCCTGACCTGAGCACGCTCGAGACCAGCGATCTGCATCTCGTGGTCGCCGGAACAGCGGACGCTGTGATGATGGTCGAGGGGGGCGGCCATGAGCAGCCGGAGTCGGTCATGATCGAGGCCATCGAAGTGGCGCATGCTGAGATCAAAAAAATCGTCGCCAAGGTCTTGGAACTCAAGACTATGGCCGGACGGTCGAAGCGGCCGGTCAAAGCCGAGGACATCGATCCCGCGCTGACTGCACAGA
>JBOHOS010000117.1:0-1561 GCA_050731295.1 Nitrospiraceae bacterium
CAAGCGGGCAATTGCCAAGCTAACTGAAATCCGATCTACTCCACCGCCATCTGAGAGAATAACCTTTGAAGCGGCTCCATCGAATGTGCCATCAATCTCTTTCGGGGAAATAATTAAATTCCACGCAGATCGAGGATTTGGATTCATTAGAGACCGTAGCGATAACGCTTCAATCTTCTTCCATTTTTCTAATGTCAAGAATCGAGTCAAACCTCAACCTGGCACGAAGGTCAAGTTTGTACGAGAGATTGGGGAAAAGGGCCCGCAGGCCTCTCGCGTCTGGCTGCTCATAGACTGAATAGAGACTCTGAACATGTCATAATCGTAGATCAAATGGTGATGGCCAACGTACTGGAGTTCGACATGATTGATCTGAGAAATTTGAAGATGATGCGATAGGCGCGGTCGACCCGAAAGCTCCGGACTTCGTGGTGCCTTGGATGCAGTTTTTTCAGTATGGAGCGACGGGTGAAACGGGTTTCTCGGAAAAGATCGGTCTTGGTGTCGGCTTTGCGTTGTATCGATTTGGGGAGTTTCTTGAATAGCTTATCGAAGGTTGCGGTCGTCGAAAGTTCGAGCATGACCCGTTAGTCGATCAGCTCCCGCAACGATTTCCGCTTGGTGACTCGCCCGGCGCGATGATCCCTCTCAGAAGCATCTAAGGCGTTCATAAATTCTCGACGATAGAGGCCGATCGCATCGCAGAACGGTTCGAAGTTCTCCTTCGAAATCTTGAACTGAAAACTGTTCCGCGTTCGCTTCACGACCCTCGCTGCCAGTGCCATAATGTTCCTCTTGGTGGCTTGATCTTACCGCCTCTCAGTCAAAGAGACAATCTGAAACTCGTCCCGAACTCCATAGGGCAAAGGGTGTTGAGAATAAGGTGACGAGCGAGCGAGCGCTCGCCACGGCAAGGCGGAACCCTAGCCCGTATTATTCATGACGGTTCGTCGCGAAAGCGCGGAGCCGCGTGGCGAGACCAGCGCGCGGAGCGGTGAAGGACCGAAGCGTACTTGAACAGTACGTTGAGGGCCTGAGCGGCGAGCCCGCTGGCTGATAGGCTTGTCGCAGCAGCGGATCTGCGCTTGCAGCAGAAGCGGTCATGAATAATGCGGGCTAAGGCATGGAGGAGGGCATCGAGGCTTCTCAGCTCAGGATTGCCGCGTTCGGAGAGCATCTTGTACAGACTTTCTCTGTTGAGTTTCGTCTTGTCGGCGAGCTGCGCTACTCCACCATGGGCCTCCGCGACATTCCGTAATGCCAGAAGGAACAACTCAGGGTCATCTTCTTCCAGCGCCGCATTGAGATAGTCTTCGGCTTCGCGGGGATCGCGTAGGCTCTTGATCAAATCGGCTTGATAAGCCTGGCTCTTTTTCATGGACGCCTCCGATAGTCGTTCCAATATTGTTTTGCGAGATCGATATCCTTCGTCTGCGTGCTCTTGTCGCCGCCACACAGCAGCAAGACGATGGTCGAGCCGAGCCGGCCGAAATACACGCGGTAGCCTGGGCCGTCCGCAGTTCCTGGACGCCGTCGCCAACTCCGTGACAGTCGCCCATAT
>JBOHOS010000118.1:0-2570 GCA_050731295.1 Nitrospiraceae bacterium
TTGCCGAGCCACTGCGGCGCGATCTCGACATCCATTCGGCTCGTCAAGCCATAGATGAAGTACGTTTGTTGAATGATGGTGCGGGATACAGTCGCTGATTGGAGGCGCCAATTGTCGTTATACAATCCGCCATACCGTGTGAAGTAGAAGTACGGCTCAACAACGACATGCCCCTGATCGACTGTGCTGCCTCGCGCGGAGAGCAGAGAGCCGGTGAACCAAGGACCTCCGGATTGGGCCTGGCGATTCTCGGGATTGCCACCCCATGCCGGCTCAGAGAAGCAGACGCACGCGATGAGCAAAGTGAGAATGGACTTGAATTGATCCCCGGCAAGAAGGGCTCTCTTCATGGTTGGTCGGCATGTCGACAATCCGCTTTACCGCCCGAAGAGAAGGCCGGTCTTCATGAATATGGTCTTGGTCGTTCCCACCACTCCCGCGCCTCCAGAGTCATTGAATCTGAAACGGTAAGCCCCTTATGGTCGTGAGTGGTGACTGTCATCGTGAGTTCATGCGCCTCTTAGCCACGTCGTGCCTAAGGCCACCTCAAATCAGGAAACGTTCGAAGGCCGTCCCGATGAGCCAGCCGACCAGGGTGGACCCAAGGGCGATGCCCGCGAACTCGAGGCTAGAGCGGAGGAGTCAGCCAGCCGAAGTGCCGCTCTCATTTTGAAGGACTCCATCTTGCGTGAAGTCCGGGGCGTCAGCATTGAGATCAGTATGCCCCTCATGCTATCACAAGTCTCTACAAGCACTGGCACAGCCAACAGCACGAACGAGGCGTTCCGAAATGCTCAACACGAGGCAGGCGTTGACCTTGCCCATAGCTCTAGAAGGCTTCAGAACGGAACCGAGAGACGAGATCGTCATGCCCACAGGGGAGTTTCGTAAGCGCAAGTCTCATGGTGGCCACCTTCTATGCATGCTAGATTCTCCGATACATTATTGACCCGGTGCGCGTCGAGAGTCTGTGTCCAACCTCATGAGCCAACGAACGCCGCTTCCCAATCCTCTCAACCTTGCCTTCGTCGAGGATTTGTACTTGGAATTCCTGCGGGACCCCGCGTCTGTCTCGCCGGCGTGGCGGAGCTATTTCGAGGAGTTGGGGAACGATGGCGACGCTCAGACGGTTCTGCGACGAGGCCCCTCCCGCCCGCCAAAGCCCCTCTTCGACCCCGAACGCGGTCGCGCCGATCTCACCCGCCCACCCCGAGGGCGCCAAGACGCCCTCTTTGCCCGAACTCATGCCGAGGCAGTTACCAGTCCGTCCGCACGAGACGCCATTGCCGGCCAGCAAGATCGCGTCACCCAACTCGTGTACGCGTATCTGGCCCGGGGCCACCTGGCCGCCGCCATCGATCCTCTGAAGATGCCCCGTCCGGTTCATCCCGAGCTGGACCCTGCTTTCTACGACTTCACGGAGACCGACCTGGACGAGCGATTCTCCACGCACGGGATTCCCGGGGCGGACATCCTGACGCTGCGTGAGATCGTGGAGCACCTGCGAGCGACCTATTGCCGTTCGATCGGCGCGCAGTTCATGCACATCGACGACCTGGAACGTCGGGCGTGGCTGCGGGACCGGATGGAGAAGACACAGAACCATATCCATCTCAAGCGGGACGAGCAGATCCGCATCCTCACCCGGCTAACCGACGCGGTCATTTTCGAAGAGTTCATCCAACAGAAATATCCCGGTGCCAAGAGCTTCTCGCTCGAAGGGGCGGAGGGCTTGATCCCGCTGCTGGACCTCGCCATCGAGACGGCCGGCGAGCACGGCGTGGAAGAGATCGTATTGGCGATGGCGCATCGGGGGCGGCTCAACGTCCTGGCAAATATTCTCGGGAAACGGCCGCGGGAGATCTTCCATGAGTTCGAAGACCCAGCTGACCCTCTCCGGGAGGGGCGTGGCGACGTGAAGTACCACCTGGGTCACAGCACGGACTGGACCACGGCGTCAGGGCGGAAGGTGCACCTGTCCCTCTGCTTCAACCCGAGCCATCTTGAGTTCGTGAATCCGCTGGCGCTCGGACGTGTGCGCGCGAAGCAAGACCGAGCCGGCGCCCCGGCCCGCGCGCGGAGCATGGCCCTTCTCATCCATGGGGATGCGTCGTTCGCGGGTGAGGGTGTCATCCAGGAGTCGCTCAACCTGAGCCGGATCGAGGGGTACCGCACTGGCGGGACGCTCCACGTGATTATCAATAATCAGATTGGCTTCACGACGCCGCCGGAGGAGGCGCGGTCGTCACTCTACGCGACCGACGTAGCCAAGATGCTCCAGATCCCGATTTTCCATGTCAACGGAGAAGACCCCGAAGCCGTAGCCCAAGTTGTGCGGCTCGCCCTGGATTTCCGGCGGACATTTCAAAGTGATGTCGTGATCGACATGTACTGTTTTCGCCGGCGAGGCCACAACGAAGGGGACGAACCCGCCTTCACGCAGCCGTTTATGTACCAGGTGATTGAGAAGCGCCGGCCGCTCCGCGACTACTACCTCGAACATCTCTTGCGACTCGGCGAGGTGGATCGTGACGAGGCGGATCGGATCGCGGTGGCGCGCCGGACCGAGC
>JBOHOS010000119.1:0-4765 GCA_050731295.1 Nitrospiraceae bacterium
ACGCTGCTCCGCGAGATTCGTGATCTGGTCCAGATACTGGTGCTGCGTGAGATCCCTCTTCCCGCTCCTTCTTCGGATGAGGAAGAGCGGCCGGAAAGGAAACTTTTCACTTGGGCCTCCCTGCATGGGAACTCCACACGGCATAAGCCCCGAGCGGAAGATGCCGGCGGCTGATTTGAAATACACGATGAGGTGATCATGGCTTCTGAGTCCGGAGGGATGGATTTTGTCACGCTCACGGGCCTGATTGCTTACGGAGAGACTCTCGCGCAACAATCGCTTCAGCATTCCGCCGACACCGTCACGTTTCCCTCGCTGCCTCCTCCATCACATGATCGACCCGACCGCGCTCGCAAAGCCATGCCGCACATCATGGCATTTCTGGACCGAGCACTCAAAGGCATGCCGGATGCCGGAGCCTACCGTGCGGCTAGGCGCGCCGTTATCAAGGACGGGTGCGGCGGAGATGATCTGGTGTTTTTTGCTGCGTGGAACAAACTGGTCGCTGAAGGCGGCCTGACCCCTCTGCTGCATGCTCCCATCGGAACGGTGCAGAAGCCGGCCAGGCGCCGGCCGGTCGCCATCGTGCCACGCGCCCATCTGACGTCGCAGTTGGCGGAAGGGCGGATCGTGCTCGATCTTGGCGATGAGCGGTTTTGGCTGCTGCCGCGGGATTTATCCGACCGCACGCTGCTGTTCACTATGCGGCACGGTGTCTCGCTCGTGGAGAGCAAGACGCGCCGGGTCGGATGCCGGTTGGCGAACGTCCTCGACCCGGATCGCGGCGCCTCAAAGGCGGATGCGGTCGGCGCGGCGCTCGCGCGCATGCTCGGCATGGTCGGCCAGCAGCTCGACTTCCTGCATGTCTCCAATTATCTCGACCCGCGAACCTTTCTGCATTTCATCAGCCGCAGTCCGAACACGAGACAGCTCTTTCACCGCGTACATTCGGCGCTGGTGCGCGATCCCGCCGCTCATCCGGACCCCTCGTTTGAGCAGGCCTTGGAGTCGTCCGATTTCGGCTGGGTGACGGGGGTGGAGAAAACAGTCGAGGCCGAGGAGGCGGCCAACGCTTTGGGCGTGGATGTGAAAACCGCGAAGCGTCTCCTCAAACATCCCCTCTATTGTTACCCCGGCGGAAATGCCTTCTTCGACCTGTATATCGACGTCATCGACGGCCTCCATCATCTGGGCCGGTCACACCAAGGCAAAGTCGGGTGCTTGTACACCCACAGCTCGACCATGCGGGCTCTGATGATCTATCTCGATCCGCGGCCCTTTCATGAAGCCTTTTCCGAGTTTAGTGACTACAAAGAGGGCCAGGATAACGTCGTACTGTTGACCTACGAGCATGGACAATTGTCGGGTTACTCTACGGCGGTCGGACTCTCGGAGCGCGAACGGGTCACGCGCGAAGCCTGGGTTGCGGTGGAACGAGAACGCAAAGACCGCGTGACACTGAAACCTCGACAGATCAAGCGCATCGTGGTCCTCGTCTCGGGCGGAGACTTCGCCGGCGCCGGCGCCGCGTTGAAGGAATTGTTCGTGAGCGCGACGCGGGCAGGTCTGTCCGTGCATTTCGTGCGGCACGGGTTTCTCGGACTCGCCAACAATTGGATCGAAACGGTCGCTGAGCAGCACACGCGAGGCATGGTCGGACAGGCGAGCAGCCCGATCGGCAGCAGTCGCTTTGAGGATTTCAAAGAGGAGCGGATCCAACAGTCCGCCATCAACAATCTACGGCCGTACCTTCAGGACGGCGTGCTGATCGTGCTCGGCGGGGACGGCAGCTTGCGCGGGGCGCGGGCGATCTACGAACATTTCGGCGTCCAGGTGGTCGGCATTCCCGGCACGATCGACGATAATATCGCCGGCACGACGTCGTTGGGCTTTCATTCCGCCGTGGCGCTGGCGAATCAATCGATCGAGTCGCTGAAAGCCACAAGCGGCGCGATGGGCAGCGTCTTTTTTGTCGAGGTCATGGGAGCGGGCTCCGGGCATCTCGCGTTGGCCTGCGCTTACCAAGCGCGGACGGAAGGCATTCTCGTCAACGAGCACCCAGACCCCAATGCCTACATCGACGAAGTCATCCTCGGCACACTGAAGCGAACACTAGGCGTCCCCAATAAAAGCCACCTGTTCGTGGTGGCGGAGCGCACGCCGCATCGCCATCATCCGGATGGCGGCGTTCACGGTCTTGTGGAGTATATCGCGCGCACCATCGCCAAATGGCCGCAGTTCCAAGCCGGTCCCGGCCACTATCCTCTGACCGTCGCGACAAAAGCAACGATTCTCGGGCACACATTGAGGGGTGCGCGTCCCACGCCGGAAGACAAAGCGATCGCGCAGGACCTGGCATATGAAACCGTCCGCCGCCTCATTGATCAGCCGGAATATGTCGTCGGCTGTATGCTGGCGTATCGCGAACAACGCGTGATCGAGGCGATTCCGCTGCACGCGGTCGCGCCGAAACCGTTCGATTGGAATGTCTTCGCCCGCATGCACGGCAGCGAGCCTACGTGATACTACTCCTGATCGCCGACTTATGATTGGGAAGTGAAACGGCACGGATGCGGGGTACATCAAGAATCCGAATCCCGTCACCTGGTTCGCTCAATAGCCCACACCAACGCCTCAACCATCTCCTTGACCGTCACCAGCCCGAGCCGTGGCGCGGACTCCCGCAGGGGCGTGACCCGTTCCATCAGCCGGTAGATCGGCAAGAGAGCCACGGGCCAGTAATGGCCGGGGCCCAGGATGTACCAGGGCCTTAGGATGGTGGCGTGAAGTCCGCTCGCGCGGATCAGCGCTTCGCATTCGGCCCTGACCTGAATATAGGCTTTCATGACCGGCGCAGGCTGAGCTACGCTGACGTACACGAGATGGGAGATGCGGGATGCGCGGGCTGCAACCAGGGAGGCTTGAACCGACGGCAGGTCCACGCGCCGAAACTGCTCGTCCTTCCAGGGAGCGGGACGCCGACGAGGTGCACGAACGTATCGGCGGGTGAAACGTGCCCTGCGAAGGTCTGCCCGTCCAACGGATTTCCGACAATCGCCGTGCAAGCGGACGGCAGCCTGCCGATCGCTTGGTTCCGGACCAGCGCCCGAACCGTATGGCCGCGATCGAGGAGTGCCTGGATCAATCGAGTCCCGAGATACCCGGTCCCCCCCGCAAATGAAAACCTGTCTAGGCGACATGACGATTCACGAACCGAGGACCATTGCTCCGGCTGTTCTCTTTACGAGGGCCGCGGCTGTCCGGATTTCTCCGTAACACGCCCGCCTCCGTCTTTAGGATGCGCCGGATTATCAAAACTTCCACTCCGCCCCGGCGAAGCCGCTGATGCCGAGAGCCGGATTGGCGAATCGATTGAATTGATCGTTGACCACGACCGCGCCCGCATACGTTTTATCGGTCAGATTGCGCCCTTCGGCATACAGCGTCAGATTGGGTGTCACGTTGTACCCGGAACGCAGGTGCACGACGAAGTATGACGGATTCTTCACCGTGTTCAGATAGTCAACGTAGAATCCGGATAAGGACCACTCGATGTTCGGTGCGATCCACCACCCGGACGGGTGATCGTAGCGGAGTTCGGCCGCCAGACTGTGTTCCGGCGCGCCGGCGACTGTGTTGCCATCCCTCGCGATCAAGACATTCGGCCCCACCACGCCGCCTCCTCGGACATCGTCGGTGAATTTGAACCGAGACCAGGTGTACGCGGCACGAGCCTGCAAGCTGTCGTCTTTCGCCCCTCCGCCTTTCGCGAAAATCCCTTTGGTCAGAACCATCGCGCCGCCGGCTTCCACGCCTGTATGTCTCGTACTGTTGGCGTTTTGAAACGTCCCTTGATTGTTGATGTTGGAGGCCAGAATCTCCTTGTTCATTTCCAGGTCATACACGGTGACATCCCACGACATGCGCTTGTTGGCCGTCATCCCGCGATGCCCAAGCTCGAACTGCCACGCGCGCTGCGCGTCGAGCTCCAGAAATCCCGTGTTGGGCGTGCCAGTGGGATTGACCGAGGAGGTCAGTTCAAGATTAAGCGGCGCCTCGTAGGCTCGGCTCGCGTTGAAATAGAGCTGGGACAGGGGCGTCGTCCGGTACACAAATCCGAACTTAGGGCTGATCGCATCGAAGTGCCGCAACGGTTGTTGGGTGTTGTTTAAGGTCGATCCGACATTCTGCGTCGGCGGAAAACTTGCCGGGCCATAGTTCTCAACATTCGCTTGGCGCCCGCTGTAGTCCCATCGCCCGCCGACAACGAGCGTGAATCTGTCTGTCGCATCGAATTGATCTTCCGCGTAGGCGCCGAAATAGGTCGTCCGGAAAAACGCGTTTTGCGTCAGCGCGCCGATACTGCCGTTGATATTGACAAACCGCCGCTGATGTTGGTCGCCGTAGCGCGGCTGGAATCCCACGATGAACGAGTTGTTGCGTCCGAACAGCGGTCTGATATTGCCGTACCGCATTTCACCGCCGACGTTATAGTTGTCTTGGCGGATGGTCTGAAAGATCGGATGGTCCACGTACTGGTACGAGTAGTAGGGGATAATCTCGAAAAATTGACCGGTCGCAAATTCATTCCGATAGGCCACGCCGATTCGCTGCTGGTTGTAATAGCGTCCGTAATTGCACGTCTGGTTGTTGATGTTGCAGGCAAAGAAGTTCCCGCTGGCCGGACCTGCGCCGGGTGTCTGTCCACCGGCCTGCCGGCGGTTTTGAAACAGTTGCGCGTTGGTCAGCGATCCCGGGATCGCTT
>JBOHOS010000120.1:0-5143 GCA_050731295.1 Nitrospiraceae bacterium
GGTTTGAAGGGTGGAGCACGACCGTGCAGGACGCAAAGGCATTGGGGCGGCCCGTGCTGTGCTCGGATCTGCCCGTTCACCGTGAGCAGGCTCCCTGTTCGATGGCGTTCTTCCCGTGCGATGGCCCGGACATCCTGGCCGATATTCTCGAATCGATCTGGCCGAAACTGGAGCCGGGACCGTGTCCGGAAATCGAGGCGCATGCCCACGCGCAGGAGCGTCAGTTCGCCAGACAGTATGGCGACACATTGCTTCAATTATGCCAAGAGGCCCACACTGTCTGATCGAATGATCAGCAGTGTTCAATAGGTGGAATGACTAAGGGCATAGGGGGCGCAAGGGATCCTTGGGCTCGTCAACAATTGCCTCGAGGCGCCCTGATATGAGCGAAAAGCCGCTGGTCTCAACCGTCATCATTTTTTTCAATGAGGAACGCTTTCTCGAAGAAGCCATCGAAAGCGTCTTTCACCAGACGTATGACCAGTGGGAACTCCTGCTGATCGATGATGGATCAACGGATGGAAGTTCAAAGATCGCGCGTCGTTACGCGGAGGCCTTTCCTGCGAAGGTGCGGTATGTGGAACACGAGGGCCATCAAAACCGAGGGATGAGCGCGTCGCGCAATCTGGGAATACAGCACGCTCGCGGCGACTATGTCGCGCTGCTTGACGCCGATGACGCCTGGGTTTCGTCGAAAACAGAGGAACAGGTTGCGATATTGGAATCCCATCCTGAAGCGGCCATGGTCTATGGGCCGCTTCTTTGGTGGTACAGCTGGAGAGAGGACACGGGCGGGCAGGAGCGAGATCTGCAGCAGCAGCTCGGTCTCGAGCCCGATCAGGTGATCTACCCCCCGGCATTGGTGTCTCTTTTCGTGGCGAACGAAGGTAAAACACCCTCCGGTATTCTGATTCGACGCCGTGCGGCTGCAGACATCGGTGGATTCGAGGATCGGTTCCATGGACTGTATGAGGACCAAGTCTTTCATGTGAAGCTTGGCTTAAAGGCGCCGGTGTATGTCGCCAGTCGAGCATGGTACAAATGGCGAAAGCATCCTGACTCGTGCTGTACGGTTTTAGTCGGAACGCAGGCGTATTCACAAGCCCGCTTGGCGTTTTTACAGTGGGCCGAAACCTATTGCCGGCACCAAAGCGTTCAGGACGCCGAGCTCCCTCTTTCATCACAGGAAAAAGAGCAGAGCGGCCATTCGGCGTGGCCGCGTCTAGTGCCGGGCTGGGGAAGAGGGGGATACACGGACGCCGAGGGCGCGGTTTCCGCCGGCCGCCGTCATCCCCATTCGTTTCTTCCGCATGGAACCCGCCTCATTCACCTGCAGGGCTCTGTTCATTGACCCTCTATGTCGCGGGTGCTAGAGTCACAGGCAGTGAAGCGGTATGACGGGCAAGACTGTGACGATGTGATGACCCCGATCTGCTACTGGTGAACCCGTGGATGACACGGCCTGCCCGCACGGGGGCATACGCGGCAGAAAGCGCCGGTGGTGCGGCAGACGACGCCGATGCCGGTCTGCTTTCAGTGCTCGTCCGATAGTTGCCATGATGTTCGGCTGCCGGGTTCTCCTCGTGCTGGCAAGTCTCCTGTTTTCCCATTGCACGCCGCCACCGGCGGTAGCTCCTGAACCGTCCAGGCCACAGAGCGCCTCGCATGCATCCATACGGACACGATTTCCGTCGCCGCTGGTGATCTCCGTCCTGTATTTCGAAGATCGCTCCCATCTTCCCGAGCTGGCTTGGCTGCGAAAAGGCATGACGGACATGTTGGTTGCCAAGCTCGCGCGAAATCCATCACTCCTTGTCGTGCAGCGGGAGCGTCTGGAAGAGGTCATACGCGAACAAGCCTTCCAGTTGTCGGGACGAGTGGCGGATGAATCGGCGGTTCGAGTCGGACGGCTGACCGGCGCGACGGTCCTGGTCACGGGAAGCATCTCACTCATGGATGGGCTCCTTCGGATTGACGCCCAATTATCAGGAGTCGAGCAGGGCACGGTGCTGGGGACCGCCATGGCCGAAGGACTGCTCACGGCCGTTCCCTCTGTCACGCGATCGTTGATTATGCAGGTTATGGAACTGCTGCCCGGCGCCACCGGCGAACAGACCGTGATGGAGGGAGAGTCCGGCGTGTGGTCGTCGGCCAAAGCCAACCAAACCGGAGAGACACTGAGTCGGGCAGGCAAGATGTTCCAGGCCCTGGAGGAGTTCGAACACGCGCTGGCGGCCAATCCTGACGATCCGGCTCCACGGTCGAACTATTCGAAGGCCGTTCGGATGCTCTCGGCGGAGGATATGGTTAAGATGAGCAACGCCGAGTCGGTCTTGCATAACGATCGAGCTGTGGCGAGCAGGATTGTTGAGCGGCTGACAGGAAGAGGCATCGAAGCCGATATCGGCCCTTCGCGGGGAGAAGCGCAAGCTGACGGCTCGGTGACGCTGTCTGTGCCGGTTCGGTTCCGTCTCGACGCCAGGACGGTGGCGGCGGTGCTGGAATCCGTTCAGGCCTTGGGCGGACAGGTGGAAGAGAAGCCGGGTGAGGACGGAGTGATTGAGGTGGCGTTGCCGTCCCGTTCAGCGCTGAATGCGGAGTTTTTGCAGGCGATCGGCCGCCCGCGCCGCATCTATCTCCGTCTTCTCTCGGCTACCGGACAGACGATCGCGGTCTATTCCGATTTCCTCCAGTGGCGTCTGTCCTCGTGGATCACCTCCGGGAATGAAGGACGAGCGGGCGTGGCGACCCGGAGGGTGCTCTCGTCGGAGGCTCAAATCGTCGGACTCGCGCCGGACCAAATTGCCGCGGTGTCCGCCGTGAAAGTGACGGTGGATGAGGTGCCTAACGAGCGCGCGGTCGTGCGGGTTGACCTTGCCGATCCGAAAGATCAGGCTCACGAGGAGATCGAAGTCGGCTCGCCTCGAGAGCCGTTCAGGCGATTCCGCGAACCTGCGCCATCGGGAGCACTCAGCGCTTCGCTGCGCGCCGCTCTCGAACGAGCCTGGAATCCGCCCGTCTCGGAGCGACCATGGGGACACCGGTATCTACCGAGCAATGAGCGGACTGCCGCCGTCATCATGCTCTTTTCGCGGGACGATGAGAGTCTTCGAGAAGCGGTGCGGCTTGCTCGCCCCTCCGGTGATGCCGGATTCGATGCGGCCTGTATGCGGGCCGCTCGCGCCGCCGCAAAACATTGGCGGGAGCACAGCGGCGAATGGCGCCTCTGGCTCGACCAGCTCTCGCGTATGGCGAACTCCACGCCGATTTCCGCAAAAGAACGCGTGCTGAAGGCTCGCGCCCACTTCCGTTTGCGCAAAGACGTGCCGGCTCTCAACCTGATCGGCGCTCAGGACCTGGTGGAACCCTTGCGGCCGGTCCTCTCAGGCGAGCCCCGGCCCTAATCCTTCCTGCCGGCGGTTGGACCTCGTTCGTTCGTCGTGGACGAGAGGGCTTCGACCTCGTGCATCAATCCACGCTCGGCTCGTTCATCGAATCAACCGAACCGTTCTCTTCAGGCAGATTGCTTGCCTAAACGAGAGGTCAATGATAGGCTCCAAGCGATATTCACTTGATGTCGCTCGATGCGGCCTGGCCCGGTGCGGAACTCTTGCATGACCTCGCCATTGCGAATTCTTCACCTCGAAGATCATGCCCACGATTCACAACTGGTCGAGTCCCTGCTCGTCGCGGAGGGTATCCCGTGCACCATCCTGCGCGTGGAAACGCGGGAGTCGTTTCTGATCGGGCTTGACGTGGAGGGTGTGGATTTAATCCTCAGCAACGTGACCTTACCGGCATTCGACGGCATGGCCGCTCTCGCCCTGGCGCGCGCCAGGCGCCCGCAGGTGCCGTTTCTCTTTGTGACGGACACGCTCGGAGAAGAAACGGCCATCGAGGCGCTGAAAAGCGGCGCGCGGGATTACGTGTTGAAGCAACGCCTCAGCCGATTGGCCCCGTCGGTCTTGCGGGCGCTCAAGGAAGCCCAAGAACGCACCCAGCGCCAGAAGGCCGAGGAAGCCCTCCGCAAAATCGAACGCCGGCTCCGGGCGATTACCGACAGCGAACCGGCATGCGTCAAGCTGGTGAACGACCGGGGCATTCTCTTGGAAATCAATCCCGCGGGGTTGGCGATGGTCGGAGCATGCTCCCACGAGGAGATCACCGGCAAGCCGGTGCTGGATCTGGTCCACCCGGACGATCGCACGGCTTATATGGCCCTGCACGCCCGCGTGATCAATGGACATCCCGGCACGATTCAATTCCGTCTGAGGAATCGGTGCGGGGGACCGCGATGGATGGGCATGAGAGCCGTTCCCTTGAAGGACACGTTTGACGGACCGATGGTCTCGCTCAGCATCGCGCGGGACATCACGGAAGCCAAACAGACGGAGGAGCAGCTTCATCAAGCCCGCAAAATGGAGGCGATCGGGCGGCTGGCCGGCGGGGTGGCCCACGACTTTAATAACGTGCTGACCGGCATCACCGGTCACAGCGATCTGCTTCTCCGGCATCTTCCGCCGGACTTCCCGGCGCGCCGCCATGCCGAAGAGATCAAGAAAGCCGGCCAGCGCTGCGCGGCGCTCACCAGGCAATTGCTGGCCTTCAGCCGAAAACAGGTGCTCATGCCGAAGGTGCTCGATCTGAATGCCGTGATTGCCGGCATCGAGGAAATGCTTCGGCTGTTGATCGGCGAGGACGTGATGCTGACCATTCATCCTGAACCGCATCCGCTTTATATCGAGCTGGACCCCGTTCAAATTGAACAGGTGCTTCTGAATCTGGCCGTCAACGCGCGCGACGCGATGCCGCAAGGCGGCACCCTGGCCCTTGACACGGCGTCCGTCGAACTGTCCCACAGAGCCGTGCATGAGCGTGGCGGTATTCCGCGCGGCCCGTACGTGAAGCTGACCGTCCGCGATACCGGTTGCGGGATGGACGCCGAGACGGCCCATCGCATCTTTGAGCCGTTCTTTACGACGAAAGAATCGGGAAAAGGCACGGGGCTCGGACTGGCGACCGTCTACGGTATCATTCAGCACAATAAGGGCCATATTGAAGTCGACAGTGCGCCCGGAAAGGGAACGACCTTCACGGTATACCTACCACGATTGACGGCCGGCGATCGCCAGACGGTTCAGAT
>JBOHOS010000121.1:0-1370 GCA_050731295.1 Nitrospiraceae bacterium
ACCTTGGCATGGGGAGGCCAGTTTCAGTATTTGGAACGGGCAAAGGCTCGACTCAAAATTGTCGTGCCGGTGACCATCTTTCTGATCTTCGTCCTGCTGTACCTCAATTTCCGCTCGATCGCGCGCAGCCTAATCGTGCTGCTGTCCGTGCCGTTCGGAGTGGTCGGCGCCATCCTCTTCCTGTACCTGCTCCACTATCACCTCAGCGTGGCGGTCTGGGTCGGGATTATTGCGCTGGCTGGCGTGGCGGCCGAGACCGGCGTCATTATGATTATCTTTCTGGACGAGGCCTATGAGCGCCGGCAGCGGGAAGGCCGCATGCTATCAGTGACCGACCTTCGACAAGCGATCATCGAAGGCGCGGTCCAGCGGGTTCGGCCGAAAGTCATGACCGCCTCAGCCATCCTGATCGGCCTGCTGCCGATCATGTGGAGCCACGGCGCGGGCGCCGATGTCATGAAGCGCATCGCAGCCCCCATGATCGGTGGCATGGTTTCTTCCACCGTCTTGACCTTACTCGTCATTCCCGCCATCTATGCCGTATGGCGAAGCCGCACGCTTCCTAGCCACCCTCAACAGCCAGACGGGTTGCAAGAAGACCATCGTGAGGATCTGCAGTAAGCAATAGGCAGAAGCAGGATGTTTGATCTAGGGCGACAGGAAACACTATTCGCAAGGAAGGGTATTTCCGATAGCAAATGCATACCTTTTCATCATCAATAATCAGGATTCTGTCTGTATCCCCTCATCAATATGCCACCGGCGTAGTTACACCATAGGAGGAGGAGGACGATGATGATCGGACAACAAAGGGTCGGTCTATGCTTGTTAGTCCTTGCACTAATGATGTGGAGTGGGCAAGAGGTGGCGCATGCGGCTCCGCCCTTGGATATCCCCTTAAACTTAGAAGGCCTCATTGAGGAAGCATTAACCCGCAATCCCGAGATCCAGGCGAGCCATCAACAATGGCAGGCGGCTATCGAGAAGGTGCCGCAGGCGCGTACCTTGCCTGACCCCACCTTCGGTGTGCAGCTCTGGAACTTCCCCCAGGACTTGGATATCGCTCGCAGTCTCGGCCGCACGCAAAATACCATCTTGACCTTGTCCCAGAGGTTCCCCTTTCCGGGAAAACTCCACCTCAATGCGGAAGTCGCGAGTCGGACGGCAGGAATCCGGGAACAAGCCATCCGCGCCAAAGAGCGAGACATTATCGCACGGCTCAAGCAAGCCTATTACGAATTGTATCTCGCTCACAAGGAGCTCAACGTCCATCATGAGCAGATCGACGTCGTTCAGCAGTTGTTCGATACCGCGAGGGCCAAATACCGTGCGGGACAAGGGACGCAGGTCGACGTGCTCAAGGCGCACGT
>JBOHOS010000122.1:0-2042 GCA_050731295.1 Nitrospiraceae bacterium
CATTGACGCGGCTCCGGATAATCGCGCGCTCCGGATCAATCGAGCCGGGCTCTTGAAGCAGATCGATCTTCACGACGTTGCCGAGGATGACCTGCGCCAATGACCGGGCACTGATCGTCGGAAGTCAATCGATATGTCTGGTGAATATCGGTATACCGTAAGCATCAAAGAGCTGAAGAGCCGCCTCACTACGTACCTACGCATGGCCAAACAGGGAGGAGAGGTCGTTGTGACCGATCGGGGCAAGCCGATCGCATTGATCCAGCCGATTCAATCCGCACCCCAGGTCGTGAGCCGTGAGGCGAGACTGGCCAAGCTTGTCGCTCAAGGTTACCTTAGACTACCCAGTCGCAAGCCCTTGAAGAAGATGCGCCGGGTAACCGCCACCGGTCGATCGACTTCTCAAGTCATCCTCGATGATCGCCGCTAGGCGGACCACCACCATTTGACGAATCTTTATAGTATGGTATCTAATGCCATATGAACAAAGCCAGACTCGTGCTTCATACAAAGTACCTTGATGAGCATGGAGGTTTGATTGAAATGAAAGCCTATCAAGTTCCAAAGAGTGACGTGACGCCTGATGGCTATAAATACTCGTTGGTCTATATTCGCAAGGGTCGCCGACTGGTGGGCTACGACAATCACGAGCGCAAAGGCGACCATCGACACTATGAGGGACAGACAACTCCTTACCGGTTCACGAGCGTCGAGCAATTGATCGCCGATTTCCTTCATGACGTGGCCACGGTCAAAAAGGAGAAAGAGATATGAGAATCAAACGTCTTAAAGTCGGTATTCGTCCGCTTGAAGAGGGCCTTCAGGAGTTTGGCAGGACCATCAAGGCGCTCAAAAGCGGCCAGGCGGTCCAAAAGCGGCGGACCGGCGTGTATTTTGTGAGTGTGGAAGCGATGCGACGAGTGCTCACCGAACCGCGTTTGACGCTGCTACATCTGATCCGTATTCGTCGCCCCACCTCTGTCATGGAACTGGCCAAGCTTGCCGGCCGCGACTTCAAAAATTTCTATGAGGATCTCCGGATGTTCGCTGATCTCGGACTGGTCCATCTTGAGCAGGGTCCGAAACTCCGAGACCAAATCGTTCCGACCGTCAGATACGAGCGAATCCAGTTTGAGATTGCTGTCTAAGTTCGTCTATTGCCAATCTTTCTAAGCCTAGCGGCTAGGGCCATTCCGTTACCTCGGCTGTTGACAAGCGGCCCTCCATCTCGTATTTTCTCTCTTCATGGACTATCATGGCAGGATTACCATCGAATCTGGGAAGCGGGGAGGGAACCCTGTATTCGCGGCATGCGTATCACTGTCTACGATGTACTTGAATACCTCGCCTCCGGCATGTCTGAAGACCAGATACTCTCGGATTTCCCCGATCTGACGCATGAGGATATTCGAGCCTGCCTAGCGTTCGCTGCTGATCGTGAACGGAAACTGCTTTCTCTCCCGTCCACGTGATATTTCTTTTCGACCACAACCTTTCGCCAAAATTGGTCAAGGCATTAACGGATGTCTGTCCCGGTTCACTTTACGTCCGCGACGTCGGTTTGCACACGGCTACCGATGACATCGTATGGGATTACGCATTCCAACATGGCTTTACAATCAAAGACGCTGATTTCCACCAACGTAGTTTTCTTTTCGGCCCTCCACCAAAATTTGTTTGGATCCGTCGCGGGAATTACTCGACAGAGCAAATTGAGCGAATGCTTCGAGCACATTGGTCTAACCTTCTCGACTTCGAACGTGATCAAGATATGGCCTTTCTTACCATAGGATAAATATAGTCAACTCCTTACCGAAACAGCTCTTTTCGATAATCCAGGCACACCATCTCCAACAGAGAGCCGGTCGTTCTGTAGACGATTCGGTAGGCGCCGACTCGATACGACCGTAAGTCTTCGAATTCTCCCTTCAGGTTTTTCCCCAGCAACGGATCGACGGAAAGTTCCAGCACCGCTTGTTTGAGATATGCTCGGGAGCGTCCGTCGATCGCCTGCATCGTCCGCCAGGCTCGCCGTGAGAAGC
>JBOHOS010000123.1:0-5691 GCA_050731295.1 Nitrospiraceae bacterium
TCATTACCCGCCTGGTTGTGCTCGCCGCGTTCTTGCTGGTCACGGCCTGCGCCGGTCTTCCGACCGGCAGCCGAACGGGGATGATCTCGGTTGTCACGATCACGGATGACATGGTGTCTCCCCGTGATGTGGTCGTGCAGCCGGGGGACGAGGTCAAGATCGTCAACCGTCGGGGTAAGCCGGCGTGGGTATACTTCACCCGCGAACATGTGAACGAGCTCTCGTGCGAGCGCGGGTTTTCCTACTTCTGGGGAATCGAAGAATCCGCGAAGATCAAACCGAATCAATCTGCCAGCGTATGCTTCACGAAGCCCGGTCTCTATGGGTATTCGGTTCAGGCGCAGCCCACCGTGCTGGGCGGGGCGAGACTCGGAGAGTTGAGCATGCCTCCTGCCACTCCGGCCGCCGTGATCGTGGAACCTGTTCGATAGAGAGAGCCGGCACAGGCTCAGCGGATCGAAGGCTGCCTTGTGGATCGAGTGTCAAGCAGACCAATGCCCATTACCTTATGCGTATCGATCTGACAGGGCTGTGAGCGCAAGGGAACTCAGGTCAGAAGGGAATGCGGACGCCGAGTTGAAATTCGTTCGGGACAAGGGTGCTGCCAAGCGGTTCGCGAAGCAGGCGGTCTTCTTGCGCCGCGCTCTCTCGAACCGCCGCGCGGTTAGGATCTTTGGTTTCTCCTCCGCTAAACCCGGCGCCGATATAGGGCATGAACGTCTGGCCGTTCAAGGTGTAGCGGCCGGTGAGCATGGGAGGTTGACTGAGCAAATTGTTCGAGAGACCGGAGGAGAGCGGCGAATTCTGGGTCGTGGCGGTGTCGAAAGGCGTGGTCTTGCCCGAAAACGACGCGATCGGGTCACGATCCGAAATCAGATGCTCGCGAGCCGTCGCGCTGAAGGGTAATCCAGCCAGAATGGCGCTCATGAACATCATGGCTGCGAAAGCGTGATGTGTCTCCATAATTATGAGTGCCTAGCAATAATCGGACCAAATAAAAGAACGAAATTTTTAAGGCATCAGGCCATTTTTGCTTCCTCAACTGCTCTACTTTTAACACGGTCTGATGTAAAAACTCCACTACACAGAGACTCTTTTTTTTCCCCAAGTACGTGACTATTCCCTCTTGCATCTTTCAGTTGAACATGTCAGGAGAAACCGTCGCACAGCGGTCAACAAGGGCAAACACGCGCTGCCTGGACAGACGCGATGGTGGCGGAGGTCGTATGGGAGGCAAGAACGAATCGGCGGAATCCCCGACATGTGAAGAGGAGTGCGACGGAGAAGCCAAAAGCCGGCGCGAATTCCTGTACAAGGCCGGTCTGATGGCCGGTGGGATCGGCCTGTTGAGTTTGTCTTATGGTCTCAGTTGGGCCGCCGAACCGCAAAACTGCGCCTTCACGAGAGCGTCTACCTCGCCGGTCTCGTTTCAGCCCGATGACACTGTGGCGGTCCGAACCCGAAAGAGCGCCTCTGCGCTGACACAGGCGGAAGCGCAACGGCTCAAGGATGCCTATGCGGCATTGCGCCGGTTGTCGCGCGCGCGCCCCACCGATCCACGCGGGTGGCTGCGACAAGCCAACGTGCACTGCTGGTATTGCGGCGGAGGACTGAACGGACGGGCAGGGGAGGAAATCCATGGAGGATGGTGGTTTTTTCCCTGGCACCGGTGTTATCTCTACTTCCACGAGCGAATCCTCGGCAACCTCATCGATGATCCGACCTTCACCTTGCCGTACTGGGAGTGGGATCAGTCTGCCAATCGCCGAATGCCGGCTACATACACGAACCCGAACAATGCAACGAACTCTTTGTTCGACGCTAACCGGGGACGAACCCCCACGTCCACACTTCCCGCGTCGATTGTCGGCTCACAGGTCATGACGCAGGTCATGGCCTCGCCTACGGCGCAATTATTCATGGGAACGGATGCCGGCGACCCCAATGCGCAAGGCGGGAGCCTGGAGAACGGGCCGCACGGCGCCGTGCATATCTGGACGGGAACGTCGTTTCAGAGCCCTCAGCAAGGTCAGGATATGGGTGTCCTGTCCACCGCGGCGCAGGACCCCCTCTTCTTTGCGCATCACGCCAACATCGATCGCTTGTGGGAGGTCTGGCTCCGATCCTTGCCGACACACAGGAATCCGGCCGATTCGGCCTGGCTGACACATCGCTGGACCTTTTTTGACGAGCGCGGACGCTGGACGTCGATGTCGGTCGCCGATGTGCTGGACACGGAAAACAGTTTGCGATATCGCTATGAGGACGTCGGGCCGAGGGCTCTGGCTATGGACGAAGGCCGCACGGAAACACGGGTGACGCTGGGACCGAATGCCATTACTCGGACTATTCCCGTTCCGGAGGAGCTCCACGCCAAGATTATGCGGGAACCCAAAGTCCCCGAGACCGAACCTGCTCACGAGTATGTGTTGCACATCGAAGGCGTCCAATTGCCGGAGCACCGGTCGGCCATCGTGCATGTATTCGGCAACCTGCCGCCGGGCGAAAAGACCGCCACGCTCGACAGCCCGACGTATCTCGGCTATTTCGCTATCGTGCCGAAGACCACCAAAGCCGGGGGACGCAAGCCATCTCACCGGCATATCGCGCTTCAGGTCTCCCCGCGCATTCGGGATTTGCTGAAGGAGAAGAAAGACCTGTCCGTGACGCTGGTCCCTGTCACGGCCGACGGGAAACCCTCACCGAACAAGCTGGGTGTCGGGAAATTGTATCTGTCTGAGGACTAGGTGCTTCCTCATGGCGCCGTTGAAAGAGAGGATGAACTGAGACTGGTCCGGCGGATCATCACGGCGGCATTGCTGGGTCTGGCAATCCTTGGGTCAGCCTGCGGCACTGAGGGCGGAAAAGATCTGTTCGACACGGCTCAGTTTGAAGAACGGCAGAACAACCAGGCCCACGCCAAAGAGCTCTATGAACAGATCATCGTGAAGTATCCGCAAAGCGAGTACGCGAAGAAGGCAGAGGAGAGATTGCAGGCGTTCGCAGTGAAACCGTGAACGCGAGGAGCACGTTACGATCATGAGCCGAGCGGCGAACGGTCGTAGTGCGTGAGCAGATCATCCGGATTGTGGTAGATCGCCATGCAGCCGGCCTGTCGCAACACGAGTTCCGAGGCGCCGCCGCATAGCAGCCCGATCGTCTTCATGCCGGCCTTGCCGGCCGCCTCGGCATCGTAGCGGGTATCACCCACCACCATCACGTCTGCGACCGTCAGCGGCGCCAGCTTCGCCAGCGCGGCTTGGAAGATATCAGGGTGAGGTTTGGACCGCTCCGCATCGTCGGACGACGTGTCCTCATGCACAAGATCCTCGATGCCGGCGATACGTTTGTACGCGGCCACCTCCTCTTCCTTGCCGGATGACGCGAGCGCGACCCGCTGCCCCTGCTCTCGGATCTTCAGGAACAATTCTCTGACCATGGCGAACGGCTTAACCAGCGGCAAATATTTTTCTTTGAACAGCGTCTTGCGGTAGTCTTCGAGGTCGCGCTTCATACGCGTCAGCTCATCCGAAGGCACAAAGACGGGCATGAGCTGATCCCCGCCTTTGCCGATCTGAGGCCTCACGTCTTCAAAAGAAACTTGATAGCCGAAGTGCGCAAACGCCTCCACCCACGCCCGCGCATGCAGGTCCACCGAATCCAGCAGCGTCCCGTCGATATCGAAGATGACGGCCTTTGGCGGCATGGCAATCGCTCTCCCGCTGCGTTCATCCTATAGCTTCCCTGTCCGTAATTCTGTAAGGCATTGGGAAGGTGATGTTTTCGGAGGGTCACACCTCATCGAGGTCTCGGAATCCGATCGGGCAAAGGCCCGCCTGTATCCTCGATTTCACGAGCGAAGATGGACCTCTCGATCAGGGCTCTGATTGCCTGACAGAGAGGTGCTGCGTCGGAATCTCGCCGTTGACGGAGAACAGGCGGCTGCTAGACTTTACGCAGACCTGACACCAGGGGAAGTCATGTTGACGCGGCTGAGCATCTTTGGGCGCCTGACGATTGGCTTCGTGGCCATTATCCTCATCGTCACGGCGGTCAACGTCTTTGCGCTCTACCAGATTCGGCACATTACGGAGCAGAGCGCCGCGCTCGTGTCACAACATTACCCTGCCATTGACGGGACGAAATGGCTTTTGGCCAATCTGTATGCACAGGAGCGAAGCGAGCGGGAGTACCTCGCCGTCGGCGATGCCGCCTTCCTGGATGAGTTCAACAAGGAAGCTCAGGAATTCCACGAAACCATCGGCTCGCTGAAGTCTCACGAGGCATCGCAGGAAGGGCGGGATGCGCTGATCGCGGCGGAAGGCTTTCATGAAGAGTATCGGATTCTGGTCCAGCATCAGGCCGAACGTCGACCGGCGAGCGCTCAGCGCCAATCCGCCGAGTATGACACGCACCGCGCTCGGTTCATCGGCCACGTGTCGCAGGCCCTGCAATCGTTTCTCGAGATGCATGAAAAGCTGGTCGCCGCGGCCGTCACGGACGCGCTGCGCCGGTCGCAACAATCCGAAGGACTGACCAAACAACTGGGCCTCGTGACGCTGCTCATCGGCGTCGCCTTGGCCGGTCTGGCGACGTACAGCATCGTGACGCCGCTGCGCCGGCTGCAAGTGCACATTCGCGAGATCGGACAGGGCAACTTTCGCACCTCCGTGGACGTGACCGTTCCGAGCGATCTTCGCGATCTCGTCGAGTCGGTCAAATCCATGGGGACCAAACTGCAAGAGCTCGATGATCTCAAGACGGAGTTCTTGTCCCATATGACCCATGAGCTTCGATCGCCGATGACGGCCATCCACGCGGGCACGCAATTTCTGATCGAGGAGGTGCCGGGCCGGGTCAACAAAGACCAGCGCGAGACGCTTCAATTGATGGAGTCCAGCAGCCGCCAACTGATCGAGATGATCAGCAGCCTGCTCGACCTCAATAAGCTTGAGGCCGGCATGATGCAATACCGCATGACCGCGGTCGACCTCATGCGAAATGTCCAGGCATCGATCGATGAGTTTCGGCTCCTGGCGGAACGCGAAGAGATCCGGATCGTGGTGGATGCGCCCCCGAAGCCGGTGGTGGTCCAAGCGGACGATGCGCGCATTCAGCAGGTGATCGACAACCTCCTCTCCAACGCGTTGAAGTTCAGCCAATCGGGGGCCGTCATCCGCCTCAAGTTGGAGGCGGACACGCGAGTGAACATGATGCGGGTTTCCGTATCGGACACCGGGCAAGGGATCGCGCCGGATGCGCTCCCCCATATTTTCGAACGGTTCTATCAAGGCTCCGGCCGCACGGTCACCAAGGCGCCTGGGAGCGGCATTGGGCTGGCGTTAGCCAAACAGGTGGTGGAAGCGCACGGCGGAAGGATTTGGGCCGAGAGCGAATTGGGTAAGGGGACCACCTTGCAGTTCCTGCTGCCGTTAGCCTCCTAAGATGCCGAAGCTATCCTCACAGTTGACCCCATATCTGATGGCCGGGTTCGGCGTGTGGCTTGGCCTGGCCGGTTGCTCCGCGGTGGCGCCGCCCCAGGGGGCAACGCCGTCACCGACGGTCTCGGGCGAGCCCAAGGCCCGCCATGCGCTCTCGCAGGAGGAAGCGCGGCGCCTTCAAGCGTGCGATCAAGACCAGACTTGTGATCGCGCCCACTTTACGAGCGCGCTGCTGGCCTTGCCTGAGAAT
>JBOHOS010000124.1:0-16618 GCA_050731295.1 Nitrospiraceae bacterium
GCCTCCCATTGTGGGAACCTGGTCGCAACTGGCCTCGGTCAAAATCCTGGACCATCTCAAAGCCCGCAAGCCGTTGATCCTTGCCGGCGCCTTGGGGCAAGCTCTTGCGCTGCTCCCGTTATTCATCCTTCCCATACTCGTTCCCTCAAACGCGACGTGGCTGCTTCTAGGCGCGGCCACGATCTATTTTGCTATGGGACATGTCACGGTTCCGGCTTGGAACAGCGTGATCACAGAGGTGGTGGATGCCGACGGGCGAGGAGCCTATTTTGCGAAGCGGGCCAAGGTGATCGCGGTCGCCAGCTTCGCCGCCTTGTCGGTTATGGGCCTGACCCTGCATGCGTCGGAAAGCTGGAAGAATCCGGCCCTCGGGTTCGGGATCGGCTTCCTGGTCGCTTCGGGCGCGCGGCTGATCTCCGTCAAATATCTCTCGCGTCTGCCGGAAGCCTCGCCAGCGCCGGCAACGCGGCAACTCGGTTTGCGTGAATTTATCCGTCACGACCGCAGTCTCATGTTCCGCCGATTCTTGCTGTTCACGGGAAGTTTTCATCTCGCCACGATGATTGCGGGTCCGTTTTTCGTCATCTATCTGCTTAGGGATCTGCATCTGACCTATGTGCAGTACGGCGCCTGGCTGGCGGCGCCCATTCTCGGCCAACTCGTCAGCCTTCAGGAATGGGGTCGAATCGGCGATACGTTCGGCAACAAGAAAGTGCTTGTTGTGACCGGTCTGGCGATTCCTGTTCTGCCCATCCTGTACCTCTTCAGCACCGAGTGGTTGATTCTGGTCGCAATCAATTTTCTCTCCGGTTTCATTTGGCCGGGCTTCTCCCTGTGCCTTCAGAACTACGTCTTCGATATTGTGTCACCTGAGGATCGGACTAAAGGCGTCGCCGTGTACAGTGCGGTCAACGCTTTGGGAACGGGCGCGGGAGCTCTCGTCGGGGGGTGGCTGGCCTCGGTGACTCCTTCACAGATTCTCCTGTTCGGCTCCACGCTCCCTCTCGCCTCCAATCTGCCGATATTGTTTCTCGCCTCCGGGGTCCTGCGACTGGTCGTGTCGCTGACCCTGCTGAAAACTTTCGAGGAAGGCCGCACAGTCACGCCGATCTCGCATCTCCAACTCGTGCACGAGCTTCCCCTCATCAAACCGCTCGCCGCCGCCATCGGGGTCAGAGGCGCTCGCCTGCGCTGAGGCCTTCCCGTCTGCTTGATCCTTCCATCGATCTGATCATTTCTCGACAGCGGTAGTGGGCTATTTTCACAAATTCTTCCTGTGTCTCCTACGATCCATTTCATGAGTCAGACGACTCAGCGCTTTCCATAATTCGCTTGATCATACTAATGACATCCTCGCTAGCGTTGACTGGATGAATCGAAACATGAGGATGCTCCCGCACATATACACGGAAAATTTCATCCGCGAATGCTTGACCGATAGTAGTGATACCCTTAAAGTCCAAAAAAACCTCTTTGAATTGATCTACACGCGAAAGAAGTCTCTTGGCCTGAGAGCGGGAAATTAACTGTTCTCCCTCATATTTCATCAGAACAAGCGGGATGATGGTTTTAGAAAACCCGAAATTGTCAAATTCGGCTCGGTATTCATCAAACACCTGTCTGTCGGTTTGGGGAGCGTTCGTTTTAATCTCCATCTTCACAGTGGTCCCATTCTCAAAAACCCCTGGCTTCCCTTCTACTTCACTTAGCCAGTCATTTTGTTTATTAAACCGAGTGAAAACGAGACCGCCCGAGACGATATGGAATGTATCGAACATGCGCGACGTGAAGAAAATTCCTTCGCCAGTATGATTCGCTGGTTCCGTGGTCAATTTCCCTTTAGCCAGTTCAAGAATAGCGTGTTGAGGATCGGCTAACTTCAATTCATGCTGGATCTTATGAAAAATACCGACACCACTATCCGCTACCAACATCAAAATCCGAGCGGCATTTCGCTGAATACAAACGAAGGCCTTTTGTGATTCTGAGTGACTAATGACGTTGTTTAGTATTTCGGTAAAGCCGTGGGCGCAAATAGCGAGAACGTTCGGCTGAACTTCAGAAAGTAACGGTTTCACTGTTTGTATCCAGACGACATCTTCCTGCAGTCCTTGAACACTAAAACGAAATCCATCATCAACCATGTTCCGCAGCTTGTACTCGCGGCCCTTCGTCTTTCCAGAGGCCTCCAACGCGCCCTCTTTGATAAGAGTGGACAGATATTTTGCGATAGTCACCCGTGATAATCCGAATTTTTCGGCCGTTAATCGTCCAATATCCTTGGAATGGCCTTCGATATTGTGGACAATAAAATCGCGTACTTCGGCTGATATTGTAGATTTATCATTCATTTTGTTAACCCTTATCAATATTATTTTTAAATCTTACTTGACATTATTTATAACAGTCAAGTATATTATTTTTAATATGATAGGGTTTTATTTTAAAGTGTGCAGAAAGAAAATGAATGGCGGGGTTAGCTCAAAGGATAGAGCGTCGGATTACTAATCCGCTGGTTGTGGGTTCGACTCCGAAGGTTGAGCCGATTACACCCTGGTCGGGTAATCGTCATTTTAAGCGCCTTCGTGGAGCCTGTCAAAGGAGGTTCGGGATTCGCTGTGAAGCCGTCGAATGCGATGAACTGTGGACCTTTATCCAAAAGAAAGAAGCTATGTTGACCAGAGAGGATCGGCAAGCTCACCCTGAATATGGGGATACCTATACCTACGTGGCGCTTGATCCTGTGACAAAGCTTATTCCGACCTTCCACGTCGGGAAACGTGACAGTTTGAATACCCATGCGTTCATTGCCGATCTCAGCCGCCGCATTGAAGGGTCGGTCCAAGTCAGTACCGATGCCTGGGGACCGTATAGTCCAGCCATTAGTCGGCACTTTGGCAATCGAGCAACATATGCGCAGAACAGACATCTGCTCGTTTTGCCGAGTCGTATCGGAATCAATTAAGGAGATTGCTGATGGATTTTCAGCTGTCTGATGAACAAGAGAAGCAGATGTGGACCAATTTGGGCCTTGGGGGATTTATGGCAACCCTCTCCAAAGCCTGACGACAAGCACTAAGCCTATTCTCCAGGCGTATGATGTCCGTCACTAATAGAGCATTGCCCAAGATATCCATAGTAGCTTTACCTCACTTCGACAAACGTCATGGTTTCAACCATTCAATCGAAATAGCCCACTACCCTCGACAGCTATTCTGATTGCTGTGCTCCTGCATCTTGGTGTATGCTGCTCGATTGACACAAGACAAGCACAGGGTTGACAGAGGACGGGCTTCATCTTATGGTTTTCGCATAAGAGAGGCGTCGGCCATAACGTAAACTCAGGGAGTGAACCGATTTGAGACCGGCATCTGTGCAGGGCAGACTCTGGGTGTGGGGGTATCCAATGGCCATGGCCGTCACGGTGGCCATGACCGCCGGTTGCGGCACGACTCCCGCGCCCCTACCCGACTTGAACATTGCTTTGGAGAAAGTGGATTCAAATCGGCCTCCGCTCGGGGCGAATCTCATTGTGACGGGAGCCGGATTTACGGCGGGCAGCCAGGCAAACATTACCGTTACCAACACGAATCCTGATGGCACCCGCCAGACACAGAATGTTTCCGTTGATCCTCGCGGTCGTTTCTCCACCCCATTCCCATTCCTATGTATCAGCTATTCAAAGCAGCAGGGAGAGCGGGAAATGGTCGTGAAGGTGCGGGACGTCAAGACGGGCCGTTTGACCCAAGCCTCCATCAAAGCGGAAGGTTTTTGGGCATGCCAGGCTACCACCATTACCAATAACGGCTAGCCGGTCCCTTTTCGTTCCCGCGCCTCCCAAAATGGTTCCCTCTACTATCCGGCTCTCCTCTCCATGACATCGGCGGTGCCCCCCAGATGCGGACGCGTAACAGCCTCCCCGATCATATTCAACCGGACGTGCGCGTGCTCTTTGTCGGCATCAACCCCGGCAGACGATCGGCCGCTGTTGGTCATCACTTCGCGGGCACCAGCAACCGATTCTGGAAATTATTGTCTGAGTCCAAGCTGGCGCCCGTTTCTCTGTCGTACGAAGACGACGCGCGCTTGCCGGAATGGGGCTTTGGAATCACCAACCTGATCAGCCGCCCAAGTCGCGGCATCGACGAGCTGACACAGGCAGAGTATGATGCCGGTCGCCGGAAACTGCTGGCGAAGGTGCACCGTTATCAACCCCGGATTGTCGTGCTTCTGGGAATCACACTCTTTCACGTCCTGTTCCCGAAGAAGCCGACAAGACGATCTCATAAGAAATCTGCGCAAACCTCTCAACGCCTCGGGCTGCAATCGGGCTCACTCGGTGCGGCGCGCGTGTTCGTCTTGCCGAACCCGAGCGGTCGCAATGCGCACTATTCATATGCGGCGATGCTGGACATTTTTCGATCGTTGCGGCGCTTCATCGAACCGGCCATCGAGCGCATGCCTCCGTAATTCTCACTGTGCCTTCGTAGATACGGCCGGTATCTCTTCCGATACCCGATCGCCTCAAAAACGCAACAGTGTGCGCGCGCATTCCTTGGAAATCATAATGTTAAGCTACCCGTCTCCGGCGGCTCAAAGTTTGCGTAGTCCTGCGGGCAGAAACGATCTGCGGCCGTGACGCCCGAAACATCACAGAAGAAGCCGGAGGAAAAAACATGAAAGTCGTCTGCGCCTGGTGCGCGAAGGAAGGAAAGTTGACGTTAGTCGATGAAAAGGCTCCGCTGGATGATTGGCGGGAAACACATGGAGTCTGTCCCGCCCACCAAGCTCAACTGGAGGGGCCGCAGCGATACGCTGGAGAAGGACTGACGGGGCAGTGAGTCATCCCGTTCCCTCTGCTCTTCCACCGCTATGGAGATGCCGCCGATTACTTCACGGCTGCTAAAATCCGGCGCCGCCGAAAAACTTCGAGAGGGTCGCATACACAAAGCGCGATCGATAGCCTTCACGCACGGCGTAGTTATTGACTCGCCCGCGCATCTTGTGCTCATCACCGCGCGTGATTGATAGGCATATCCGCCTTCCGATCCACAACGCACCTTGCATCCTCAGCTTCTTTCATCGGGCGACTCACAAGGTCGTTACCGGCTATTCCCCCACAGCGCCTGCAGACGCTGGGCACGCCCGCAGTTGTATTTGTAAAATTTGTACCGGAATGGATTTTTTTGATAAAAGTTTTGATGGTACTCCTCGGCGGAATAGAATTCCGATACCGGAACAATCTCGGTCGCGATGGTCTCTTTGAATGGCTTTGATTTCTCCAGCCTCTGCCTTGATTCTTCGGCGAGGCGTTGTTGGGTCTCGCTATGATAGAAGATCGCAGAGCGATACTGATTGCCGCTGTCGCAGAATTGCCGATCCGGCGTTGTCGGATCGACATTCCTCCAGAACACATCCAATAATTGGGCATAGCTGACTTTGGCCGGATCAAAGACTATCTGAACCGACTCGGCGTGACCGGTGCCTCCGGCAGAGACTTCCTCATAGGTCGGATTCGTTTTCCGCCCTCCGGTATAGCCGGATGTCGTCGTGATGACACCCTCCACCTTATCTAACGCCTCTTCCATACACCAGAAGCAGCCGCCTGCGAAGGTCGCCTTTTCAAGACCCGGACCATCTTTGGCCTGGTCGGCGGCGCCGGCGCTCATGACGACAGCGGCCAAGACAGCAAGCACGAGGAGCAAATGGAGAGTTTTCATATGCACCACCTCTTAGCTATTGGTCTATTACGGATGCCATTGTTACATGGACGTTGTTTTTTTTATAGCCACGCGGGCATGGAAGGATGAACAACCAGGCACTTGTGCGCCGGTTACGATGATGGAATACTCTGGCTGTCGGGGAAAGTGGGGAAATCGAACAGCGGGGAGGTTCAGCATGGCTGTCAAGGTCTACGGTTCAAACCATGTAGTCATCGAAGTGGACGATGCCGAAAAGGCCGTCGCTTTTTATTCGGACGTCTTTAACTTGGAGATGTTGCGCGGTGGCGAAGGAGCGGCCTGGTGCAAGCTCGGGGAACACCAGTTCATGGCTATTTTCGAAGTGGATGAGCTCCGCCCCGATCGCATGAAGCATTTTGGTATCATGGTGCGCGACGAGGCGCAGATTCAGGAGGTTCGGGAGAAGCTCACCAAGAAATATGGGCTGCAATTAGAACCGGGGTTTCGATGTGATTTTCGCGACCCGTGGGGTAACCGGATTCAGGTCGTCGATTTGCACGACGAGTCGATGGTCTGGTTGCTGCCCTATGCCGAAGTACAGAAAGCCGGAATCGCATTTCAGGATTGAGGCTCTTCGGCGTAAAGAGCGCGGTGGTGGTGGCTCGGATCACGCGATAGCGGCCGACCTTCTCGACGTTTTTGAGCCTCGCAGTTCAACGCCCACCCAAAGCCTTGGACCTGATCGGGAGACGCCAAGGACTATTAATCATTGGCCTCCAGGACCGAGTCCTTCCTCTGTCATTCTTTGCCGGCCGAACGACCGGACATACAGCAGGACCTGCCAGGCCTCTTCCTCATCCAAAACGAGAGGGATAAAAGGAGCCATGTCCGTGCCGGGGCTGCCGTTTTTGAGAATCCAGAGCAATTCCCCGTCCGTTCGAGCCGCCTGCCACGACCGGTCGGTAAAGTTTCTCGGCAAGGGCCCCTTCAGGGCAAGGTCGGTTCCCAGCCCTGTGCCATCCTTCCCATGGCACGCCATGCAAAAGGCTTTTCCGTGATAGAGGGCTTTGCCCTTTGCGAGGTGCTCGGGAGTCGGCGGTAACGGGTTGACAACGGTGCGGGCCAGCTCGAGTTGATCGGAAGGAACACGAGGACGGAGCACGTCCGAATCGGCGGCCTCCGCCCATTGCATACCGGAGCACACCATAATCGCAACGAACGCGAGAGGATGCGTCCTTCGCATGCGGTTCCACCGGTGCGTGTTCAAAGGAGTTGCCGGGCGGAGAGCACACCCTCGCTCTCTGCCCGGACGAGGAGGGAGTTATTCCTTGCGTTCCTTATGACCGACGGATTGCGGGTGTCCGACTTCACCCGTTGGAGCTTTGGCGCCTTCCGGCCACAGGTGAAAGATGATCCCGTCGGTCTTCGCGGCTGCGTCCGCCACGGCCTTGGCCTTATCCTCCGGCATGTCCAGCACCTGCACACGCCCCGTCGCGATCTCCACTTCATGGTCGTGATAGAACTTGTTCCAGACATCCAGCGAGACGGCGCCACGCGCGACCGGCTTGGCGACGAAATACTCGATGTCGGTCAAGAGCGCATTCGGGTCCGTGGAGGTAAAAAGCAGGCATTGTAAGACCTCGGGGGAAATCCCCTTGCAATAATGATGATACGGGCCATGGACAGTGCCATCTTCAAACTTATGAGGGGCGATGACGTGTAGGTTGAACCCGTCGGCTGGACCCGGCTTTTTCTCGCCCGCCGACACGATTCCGGCGACCATCAGAACGCAACTGACTGTGCCCACCACCGCGAGTTTAACGAACATAGCTGCCTCCTTATTGAAAAGAAAAACTTGCGTGAATGCCCGCCGGCACATCCTTTGCGGGCGTCGCCGATTAGAGACCAGGCACCGACAAATGTCAATGCGACTCTGATGGTTTAAATAGCGTCCTGGAAAAAGAATTCAGAAGATTTGTTGTTGGCCGACAGGCCTGGGTGAAGATGACTAGGATGTCGGAACGCCTTAAGGAAAGATATCAAGGCCCTGAACGGGGAAACGCACGGCGGTCTTGAGAGTGTGGGTATCGAACAGGGCCGGTCAATGCGAGTGTGGCTCGTCGCTCACTCTCGCCGGCTTCTCATCTGTTGCTCCGCTTTCAGCCAGTGCTCAAGGTGATGCCCATGGCTGTATCCGTCTTGCTCATAGAACGAATAGGCCAGCTCGGCAATACGGGCATGGGAATCATGGTCGGAGTCTCCGTTTCCGTTGCTCCGATCTGAATTCGCACCCGAACTGGACAGAGATGAAATTGTCACGTCGGCCGCGTGCGTCGCTGCGCGGGAGAGTGATTGACGCTCGTCGGTCCTGGTTCTGCCGGGTCGTCGCTTCACTATGTCTCTTCCTTTCTAATCAGGCGGATAATTGATCCGTGCTCACGTTGAAAACATCGCAGGATGATTAGCGCGCGGCTTGATCGACCGCCGGCACGCTTTCTTTCACTGTCGGCGGCGCCGGCGCCAGCCGGCGAACACCGGGCTGATTCTCGTCAGTCTCCGTCTTTCGAAGATGCGCATCGATCAGCGTCTTCATGTGCTGCAGCTCGAAGGGCTTGAGCAGGAAGGTGGACGCCCCGGCCTTGACGGACAAGTGGGCCAACTCGTTCAGCGGAGCTTCCGTGATGGTGATCACAGGAATCTGAGGATAGATCGATTTGATGATCCGGAGGACCTGCATGCCGGCCATGGCGCGAAGGTGCAGATCCAGCAGGATCGCGTTCGGACGACTGTCATGCAGCAGCTCGAGCACCTCTCCCATATCTCGCGCGATCATGACGCCATATCCATGCGCGGCAAGCCCATCGGCGAGTTTCAACGCGAAGTCCGCTTCATGATGAACGACCATCACCCGCAATCGAGCGGTCACGCGTCCGTTTTGCATCCGCGTAATCCTCCTGCTTCTCGCGATGACGCACTAGGCTCCCATCCCGCTCGGTAGAAGGTATACGCGAGAATGGGCCTAACCGGTATCGCAGGAGTTAGGATTTTGCGGTCGAATGTTAACGGGCGGAGCGTCGTTGTACGTGCGACAGAAGAAACCCTTATGAACGATTCACGCGCACTGAGTCACACGGCACTGACCTCCGCGCTAGACCAGGGCATGCTGAACGGCATAACGCGTGAGATCCACGTTGTTTTTCATGCTCATCTTATCGAGGATACGGGCGCGATAGGTGCTGATCGTGGTCACGCTTAAGTGCACGGTATCGGCAATCTCTCCGACGCTTTTTCCGGAGGCGAGCAGACACAGGACTTGATATTCCCGATCCGACAGCCGCTCGTGCGGTAATTTGTCGGAGCCGGATTTGACCGTCATCGCGAGTTTCTCGCCCAAAGAGGGACTCACATACTGCCCGCCGCCGAGTACCTTTTTTATCGCCCGGACCAATTCTTCAGGCGCGCTGGCCTTGGTCAGATAGCCATCGGCGCCCGCTTTGAACATGCGAACCGCGTATTGATCTTCCGGATGCATGCTCAGCACCAGGACCGGAAGGCCGGGGCGTTCGCGTTTCAATTCCTTCAATGCGTCCAGGCCGTTTTTCCCCGGCATGCTGATATCCATCACCACAAGATCCCATTTCTTCTGCACGACGACGTCGAGCATCTCCGTCGCAGTACCGCACTCGCCGATTCTTACCGCATGGAATCCTTCGTCCAAAATATCTTTCACCCCGCGTCGAAACGAGGGATGATCATCGACTACCAACACCTTCAACATGGATTCTCCCTTGGCGTAGATGGGGCCGGGGGCGGAATGGGAAGCCGGAGCGTGATCCTCGTGCCCGTTCCCGGACCGCCTCGGATGTCGAGACGGCCTCCGAACAAGCCTGCCCGCTCCCGCATCCCGAGCAGCCCGAACGAGTGAGGATGCGAGAGCGTCTCGTCTGTAATGCCTCGCCCGTCGTCGCTGATTTCAAGCAGGAGCATATCTTCTCTCTCTTCTAGACGGATCGTGGCCGATGCGGCGTTGGCGTGGCGCGCCACATTGGTCAGCGCTTCCTGGCAGATCCGGAAGACCGCGGTCGCCCGTTCAGTGTCCAGGTGGATCTCCTCGTGACTCGCGGTACATCGGCAGCGAATGCCGAGCCGCTGTTCACAATCCTGCGCCAACCACTCCACCGCGGCGACAAGTCCGAGATCATCCAACACGGCCGGTCTCAGTTCCGCGACGATCCGCTGCACCATAATAATGGTCGCATCGACCTGTTCCATCATCGAGCGGATCTTGTCTTCCACTTTACGATCTTTTGTCGCGTCCGTTTTGCGACGTCTTTCCTTGCTTCCCGCTTCGCCCGTCATCGTGGAGAGCCGTGCCAGGTCGATTTTCAGACACGTCAGACCGACGCCCAGCTCATCATGCAACTCTCGCGCGATACGCGTCCGCTCTTCCTCTCGAACGCTTTCCAGGCGCTTGGACAACGTCCGCACCCGGTCCAACGTCGTCTGCAGTTGTTCTTCGGCGCGCTTGCGTTCAGAGATGTCGGTAAAGGTCACGACTGCGCCCGTGATCGTGGCCCGCTCCATGATAGGATAGGACGAATATGCCACGGGCAATGAGGTCCCATCCCGTCGCCACAGCACCTCGTCCTCACAATGAGATTCGGCTCCGCTTCGAAACGCCTGATAAATCCGACATTCCACGCAGGGGTACGGAGACCCGTCCGGACGGCTGTGATGAACGAGGGCGTGCATGTTCTTCCCCAAGACCTCCTCGGGCTCGTACCCCAGCATCCGGGCTGATGCCATGTTGATGAAGGTGCAGCGCCCTTCCACATCGATACCGTAAATGCCTTCTCCGGTCGATTCCAGCAAGAGGCGAATGCGACTTTCGCTCTCGCGCAGCACATCTTCCGCTCGCTTGCGCTCCGATTGTCCGGAGGCGAGCGAGACCAGGTTCGCGATGGCCATGGCGAACATTTGTTCGTCCTGCATCCATCGGCGAGGCGGCCCGATGTGCTCATGACAAATGACGCCTTCCAGCTTTCCGAACACATAGATCGGGACGTCCATCAAGGAGTTGATGCCGAACGCGGACAAATAACCCGTGGAGAATTCCCGTGTTCGTGCGTCCTGACGCGCATCGGCGGCGGCGATAATCTGCGTCTCGCTTAGCGCCTGGAAATACACCGGGTTGGCGTCCGCACTCAGTTCCATGCCCGATGAATGGCGGGTCGGACCCAGTTCGTAAAGATCGATGCATCGGATCGTGCGATGATCCTCGGCATACTGCCAGATGCTGACCCGTTCGACGCCTAACGTTTGGGCGGTCACCTCGGTGATGTGCCGCAATGTCGTCGTCAGATCTAATCCCTGCAGAGTGTTGCTTTGAGTCAGGCTGATCAGGGCCGATTGCTGTTTGAGAAATCGCTCAGCGCCGTGGTGGAAAGCCTCTTCCCCGCGCTTGCGCTCGGTGATATCCCGGATAATGCTGGTAAAAAACAATCCCGATTTGGTCTTCCAAGAAGCCAGACTGAATTCCAGGGGAAATTCGCTGCCGTCCTTCCTCAACCCGACCAACTCGAACATGTGGCTGCCGACGGTCAGCTGCCCGGCCGCCCGCGCGCGCGCCACGCCTTGGCGATGAGCTTCCTGGAACCGTTCGGGAATAATGACCGTCACCGGCTCGCCTACCACATCTTGGGCCGAATAGCCGAACATCTCCGCGGCTCCAGCGTTCCAGAATGTCACACATCCGGCGCCATCGATCGTGAGAATGGCGTCTTTGGTGGACTGCACGACGGAACGAAGCTGCTCTTCGCTGTACCACAAGGCGTCTTCCATCGCCTTGCGCTCCGTGATGTCGCGAGCAATCCCCAACACGCCGACGACGGCTCCTTCCTCAACCTGCGGGACCCCCACAAATTCGCCCGTGACGACACCGCCGCGCTTCGAGCGAATCCGTAAGCTCCAGGCCAGGGGCGTGCGTTTGTCCACAATATATCGAAACAGCTCCGTCGCAACCGGGACGTCGTCCGGGTCCAGCAGGCTCGCGATCGGCTTGCCGACCCACTCCGAGAGCGCCCACTGCGTCACCGTTTCAAAGGCCGGATTCAGCGAGGTAATCGTGCCGTCTTGAGACAGGGTCATAATAATGTCCCGGGCGCTTTCCACGAGACTTCGAAACCGGTGTTCCGACTTTTGCAGGGCCTCCTCTGCGCGCCGGCGTTGGATGAAGTCGGCGATCACCGTCCGCTCATGAACCCCCAGCAATTGTTCCAGGGCATCGACCTGCGCGCGATACCGCGGAAGCTCCGAGCCGGACCGGGACGCCCCGGCGGCGGTCTCTTTTCTCGCGCTTCGCTCCGTCATCGTATCGGGCAGGACGTTGCCGACGAACGGCAGCACGGCCAATTTGACGCTCATCGCCAGCGTCTTGAAGAACTCCGCCGTCTCGCGGGGCACTTGAGCCTTGGAGAAGAGAATGACGGCGAAAAGGTCGTGTGACGGCAAGATGCCGCCGAATCCCAGCACCGACCTGATACCGCAGGGGATCACAAAGTCCTGCTGAGCGGGCACGAATGGGCTTCCCACTGCCTCCGGGACATGGAACACGTTGTAGGTCTTCTCATCCCAATCCATCAACAGGTCGGAGTTCGGCTCCGGGGCTGTCTGCAACTTCACCCCGAACTGCTTGAAGAGTTGCGCGAACATCGGAAATCGCGCGACGAGCTGCGGGTTGGCCAAAGGCAGCGCCTTATGACGGCGCGATTGGCTCCTGGCATTCCAATCCGGCAGCTCTCCCACGGTCGCGAGCAGCGTGAGGCATTTCATGCCTGTGGACCTGGGCGCACGGCCGAGAAGGTCTCGAACAAGACCCTGGCCACCCTCGTCGAGTTCCCCGTAAGGAGAGGTCTTGAAGAAACGGATGAGCGCACACGCATGTTCTTCGGATCGCTCATCGCCAAGGTGGGTAAACAGATACTGAACAATCCGATCGGCGACCTCCTCGATGGAGGTGGCGCCCGAGCTCAGCCTGCGAAGCGCGGCGGCGCATTCGGTCATGTCGCGGAGGGTAAACCGTGCGAGGTCGTACACAAGTGGTCCCAGTCCGTAGCTTCAGAGTGGGTACATCCGGTGAGTGTAGAAATCCCTTACTATACTATTCCTGTCAAGCCACCGTGGGCAAGCGCGCAATAATGCCGGCCCTTCGATAGATCGGTTGCGTCTCTGCGAGATCGACGAGATCGCATGGAAAAGCGGTGGCCCTTGCACTTGCAGACCTTGTCCGCTGAAGTGTGATAGCATGATGCGTTCCGTCTGATGGAGGACTTATGAGCGACCATCGAGAACCCGGAACCGGCCCCAAGAAGGAAGCCGGTCCCCGAGCGAGCCCTGATCGACCAGACCGCAATGATCCCCTCGCGCTCATCGACGAGTGTCTCGCCTCGGTACCGGACGATGATCCCCGGCAAAAAATTCTGTTCAAGCTCCGGCATCTCTTGCTTCAGGACGGCGTCGGCCGGCAGCAACGCGAGGCGGAATTCAAAAAGCTCAGCGAAGTCGTCGGCAAGCTGACGGCGCCCGCGAACCGGATCGGGACGCTGCTGGAATTGCCCGCGGACGGGCTGGCCCGGATCGTCGTGGGGGGAGCCGAATACTACACCAACGTGGATCCTCGCGTCCCTTCAACCGATTTGAAGATCGGCACGCAGATCCTGGTGAATGAAGCCTACGCTCTGATCAAAACGCTCGGCTACGACCGGAACGGCCCGGTCCTGAAGGTCGCTGAGGCCCTCCCCGACGGACGTCTTCGGTTCGAGCAGGAACCGGGACGCCAGGCGCTGATCCTCCTGCGATCGACCGATTTGGCTGGGGTGGACCTGAAGGCCGGCGATGAAGTGCGGATCGATCCGAGTCATCGCATTGCCATCGAGCGGCTGGCAGACAGAAAAGCCGACGCGCATCTCCTCGATGAAGTGCCGACGGTCACGTGGGAGCAGATAGGCGGACAGCAGGCCGCGATCGAGGCGATTCGCAAGGCGATCGAATATCCGCTGCTCCACGCCGATACATTCGCGCAGTACAAATTCACACAGCCGAAAGGCTTTCTTCTCCACGGTCCTCCCGGATGCGGAAAGACATTGATCGGCCAAGCGGCCGCTGCGAGCCTGTCGAAACTCATCGGCGAAGCGAAGGTGGATTCCCCCGACAGAGTTCCTGTGACTGGCGGAGTGTTTCTTCATGTCAAGGGACCGGAGATCCTCAACATGTGGCTTGGAGAATCCGAGCGCATGGTCCGGGATCTCTTCGCGCAGGCCCGCGCCCGCCGTAAAGCCGGTGCGCTGCCGTTCATCTTCATCGACGAGGCCGAATCCATTCTCGGCACGCGGCGCGCGATGCGGTCCTTTAATATTTCCAACACCCTGGTCCCGATGTTTTGCTCCGAAATGGACGGCATTGAGTCCTTACGCGACGTGGTCATTATCCTGGCCTCTAACCGGCCCGACTTGATCGATCCGGCGGTGCTTCGGCCCGGACGGATCGACCGAAAGATTAAGGTCAGCCGGCCGGGGCGCGAGGAGTCGGCCGAGATCTTGAAGGTGTATCTTACGCCGGAGCTTCCGCTTGATCCCTCGCTGGTCGAGGCGTCCGGCGGCGACAAAGCGGTTGCGTGCCGCTCGCTCATCACCCAGACAGTGGAGGCGGTGTTCCGCCGCACGGACGAGACCCGGATCTTGTCGATCCGCCTCCGAAGCGGCCAGCACAAAGTCCTCTACCGGGCCGATCTCGTCAGCGGCGCCATCCTCGCCTCGATCGTTCAGCGCGCGAAAGAGCGCGCCATCGAACGGGATATTTCATTGAGGACCGAAGCTGCCGGCGCTGCCGGTGGCGGCTTGACGGTGAACGATCTCTTAACCTCAGCGAACGCCGAGTTCCGCGAAGGCGAGATGCTGCCGCCGGATGATGCGGCTGAGGAGTGGCTGAAGCTCTTGGATCACCATCGGGAGCAGGTCATCGGGATTTCCTCGTTCCGCAAAGGGCGTCCGAGCGAGGAACGGCTCGTCGGGCAAATCATTTAGGAATTTGTTGAATTGGTGATCTGATGATCTGTTGATTGAATGATTTTCGGGCTTCAATCCGTCCGGACAATCAGCCAATCATCAGATCAACAAATCATCAAATCCATCAATTCGCCATGCGCTTGTTCGGAATCGAAACGGAGTACGGCATCACGCGCGAGGATGTGGCGAGCGTCGATCCGGTCGTGGAGTCGATGGAGCTCGTGCGGGCGTATCTGACCGCCACGTTTGAGCGCACGTGGGATTACAGCGGAGAGGATCCCCATGAAGACGCGCGCGGGTTCCGGGTCTCGGGACTCCAGCAAGATCGCGAAGAAGACGAATTCGCGAAACAGGACGCGCAACGCCCGTTCTCGTTTCATGAGATGAAAAGCGACCTGGTGCTGCCGAACGGCGCGCGGTTTTACAACGATCACACCCACCCGGAATATTCGACGCCGGAGTGCCGGACGCTTCGCGATCTCATCGCGCACGATCGGGCGGGAGAGCGCATCCTCCGGCGCGCCGCCATCCGGCGGAACCGCGCGTTGGGCGGCCCGCACGTGCAGCTCTACAAGAACAACACCGATTTTCACGGGCACAGCTACGGCTGTCACGATAACTATCTGGTGTCCCGTTCGATCCCGTTCTCCGCGCTCACGGCCGGGCTCTTGCCCTTTCTCGTCAGCCGCCAACTCATCGCGGGAGCCGGCAAGATCGGCAGTGAAACACAGGAGGGTGGATTTCAGCCGGGCGCATTTCAGCTCTCCCAACGCGCGGATTTCATGGAGACCGACCTGAGCGTCGATACGATGCATAATCGGCCGATCCTCAATACACGCGACGAACCGCATGCCGACCGCTCGCGGTTTCGCAGGCTCCACCTGATCGTCGGGGACGCCAACATGTGTGAATACGCCACCGCCTTGAAGGTCGGCACGACGCGGCTGGTGCTTGAGCTTATCGCGCGCGGCGTGGCGCCCGCCCTGGAACTGGAAGATCCCGTCACCGCGATCAGGACGATCTCTCGTGCCCCCGATCTGAAGGCCGTCGTCCGGCGGAAGAACGGCGGCGTCATCTCCGGCCTGGAGCTCCAGACGGCCTACTATTTGGCCGCTCGCCAGGAGCTGTGGGGATCGGACGAGGAGACGGACTGGATTCTACGCGAATGGCTGGATGTCCTCACCTTGCTGCCGGGAGACCGGTCGTCGTTGGTAGGCCGGCTGGATTGGGTGACCAAACGGTGGCTCTTGGAGACGTTCATGCGTGAGGAACGGATCGGATGGGAGGATCCGTGGCTCGCGAGTCTCGACCTCGAATATCACAATATTGACCCGGAACGCGGTCTTTTTCTGGGGCTTGAAGCGGAAGGCAAGACGGTTCGACTCACGCGTGAGTTCGACATCGATGCGGCCATTGCGGCGGGCCCGAACGATACGCGTGGCGGGATCCGGGGATTATGCATTCGGCGGTTTCGACAGCACATCAAGTCCGTGCAGTGGGAGCGGGTTCAGTTCAGAGGCATGCTCATGCCGAAGGTGCTCGAGATGGGAGATCTATTCGAGCCGGATGATGTGAGAGACCTGACGCACATGCTGGAAACAGCGGCGTCCCCGGCGGAAGCCATCGATGCGTGGGAACAACGAAAGGAATACATGCCATGAAAGAGGCCATGAGACCGAATCCGGATGGAGTATCCTTCACGACCATGGAACGGCGAGAGCGGCCGTTCGACCCGATGCCGAAGCCGACCAGCCCGTCCGAAGAAGGCGGCGGCCCGAAGCGACCGGAATCCGGATCGCCGGACAAAGAGAACCTGCTGAAGCGAATGCGCAAGGTGGATCCGAAACAGGCAGAGCGGTATCGGCAGCGGACGGG
>JBOHOS010000125.1:0-4268 GCA_050731295.1 Nitrospiraceae bacterium
ATCGTCTCCTTCATCGCCGCCGAGAACATTCAGCCACGGTCCTCTGGCCGACCGGATCGAGCGCGATCTACAGAACCTGGGACGTCATCCACATCTTGGAAGGATCCCCAACGACGAACGACTGGCAGCCTTGAGCTATCGAGTTCTCGTCATCGAAAACGACCTTGTTTTCTACAAAATGCGAAGAAAGATCGTGCTGACCCATCGCATCCTGCACGGGCTGGTGTATATACCTAGTCCCTTAGAAGATATGTGACAATGGTAGGAGATCAGGTGGAAGCCAACCAGAAAAGAATCGTGGTGCCTTTACTCCTCCTCTTCCTGAGTGAGAAGCATGCCCCACCCTTTTCGAGGTGTCCACTATTTCGGGGGAGGATCACTGCAGGCTATTCAACGGTAGACATCCTTCCGATGTTCGATGGAGAGCACGTCCAACCACTCTGACCCTCCCAATTTGTAGAGAATACGATAGGGCCATACTCGATAGGACCTCACCTTGGCTTTCTGAAACCTCCCTTTGAGGGATTTTCCTTCCAGTGGATTCCTGGCTACATGTCTGAGAGCTTCCTTGATCTTGTTTCGCGTCTCATCGTCAACGGCCAGATCTTTGAGGGCTTGGGGCGTGAGGCGGACTTGTCTCACTGAGTTTCCCCAAATGCTTCTTTGAACGAACGGAACTTTTTCGCCTTCGCCTGCCTCAAGCCTAGGTCCAACGCCTTCACCGCCTTGGGGTTGGACATGAACTCCAGCGTCTCCACCCAACTCTCGAATTCCTCCGCGCTCATCACCACCGCCTTGGGCAGACCGTTCCTCGTGACCACAAAACGCTCCGAAAGGCGATCGGCCTTGTCCACGAGATCCGAGAACCGGTCCCTGGCTTCCTTCAGGGAAATGGTCTTGGTCATACAGATCACCTCCAATCGCTTAAGTGTACATAATTCTGGCTAGAGCTTCAACGACGCTGGATACTTCCCTCGCGATACGACTCGCCCCGCTCCCCCGCGGAACTACAAGTGTTTCAGCATCCTCACGCTATTCCTGAGCGCACACCTCGCATTGGCAGAGAGCGCAACCCCATCGTCCTCCCTCGATTCAGAAGCCAGAAAAGACTCACGGCACCTTTTGTGGGGAACGTGATAAGTCAATCGTTTTGCCTGACCCCAAAAGTTTCTCCCAAACTCGAGGAGTGGAACGAAACGATGGTGATCCGGGGATCCGACACGGAAGAGAAGTGGGACTATTTTAAGAAGGGCCGGGACGCGATTGATCCGATCCGGACGGATATTACGACGTGGGCGGATCTGCTCGGTCTGGCGGAACAGCGGCCGGTCCCGCTCCGTACGGACGTAAGCGGCCGAGGAGCGCATGCAGGATGCGGGGTCTAGCTTCGCGGCGCAGCGGGCAGGGGTCCGTAGGTGACGAACTGATACCCCGCCGCAACCCGTCTTGCGGCATACAGACTCCTGCCGTCCGTCCGCACATTGATGATCCCGTTGAGCCGTTTCTTGAAGCGGCGCCGCGCCTGACCGAGCATCGCAGGATCCGTCGGATCCACAGGCTCATCCGCGTCCGAGCTGTCGGCGTCCCGATCCACCGCGAAATGGGCCACCAGTTCGGTCGAGAATAGCAACGGCTCGGCTGACCGCGAGACCTGACCGACGGCGCCGAGAAAGTTCGCGCGCGGATGCCCGTGATCGGGCGCTTCTCCGGAAGAGACCACTGTGATCTGCGGCTTCACCGCTTCAAGAAACCGCCGGTCGAATTCGTGACTGCCATGGTGCGGGGCTTTCAGCACATGGGCATCGGCTTCCATGGCAAACGCCGGATCGGAGAGCAGATGGCTCGCCCCCTCGATATTCAGATCGCCGGGCAACAGGATTCGGACATTGCCGCAGTCCACACGGAGAACGACGGAGTGTCCGTTGACGGTTTTCGCGGCTGACGCAAACCAGGGGTAGCCGAGGTCTCCGTGGTCCTGATGAGTGATCAACCGGGGACCGAGTACTCTGATTGTGACGTCCGGATCGCCGAAGTCCATCGAGTCCGTGCGGGTATCAACGGCGCGGTACTGCAGGCCGGATGCCGTTTCCTCCTGAACGATGACATCGAACCACGCTTGCATGGTCTGAGTCAGGTCCGCTCGCCGGAGGTCGCGGATGGCATCATGCCGCGTCACCAGCAGGCGATTGGCGCCGGCACCGGTGAGGTTGCCTAACGGCGTATCAAACACCCCGGTGCGAAACTTGGCGATGCCGCTATGGATGATCTTGCGCACATGGATGAGCTTGTGATCGATGATCGATATCAAGCCTGCGATATGATCGTCGTCCGTATGCGTGAGAACCAACAAATCGATCTCCACGGGCTCCGGGTTGGGGAGGTCAAGGCGATACTTCCAGACCAGAAACTGAAACGCTTCGTTTCCCTTCCCGCCGTCGATCAGGATTTTGCGCCCGGCCGGCGTGACAAAAAACGTCGAATCGCCCTGTCCCACATCGATGAAGTAGAGTTCCAGCGGATGGCGATCCATCAGCCGGTCTGAACGAACCCAGCCCGTTCGCTCCCGATAGACCACCTCGTCTCGTCCTGCCTCCTGAATGTCCATGGTGTCCACTTCATCCCCGAACAGGAGGACGAATTCCTGCGCGTCGGTTGTCGCGTCGGGGTGAAAGATCGTGCTTCTGTGAGAAATGTAGCGAAGAGGCATGATCGGCCCTCAATGGACGCGGCATGATAGCACGGTGATGGGATGGAGGGAACGGACGATGCAAAACAAGCCGTCTCGTTTTGGCAAAGCCCATGCCAGCCGCTGCCAATAGTCAATAGTCACGCCCGACCCCACTTGCCACGCCCTATTCCATTCGACTCCTCTATCAATTCCCACACTAACGACACTTAAGCGTGGGATGCTCAAAATTGATACCCCATCTTGACCCAATAGAGCCAGTCTTCGACTGCTTGCTGCGTCTGTTTGTCTGTAGCGGCAGTGGGTTTCAATTGCGAAAGCGGCACGGCCAAGGCCTTTTTCTCCCATCGGATCTTGACGAACATTTCGTGTTCGCATTCGTCCTCGCCGGGCATACCGATGATCTTCACCTCATCATCCACCTTCAGCGGGGAGATCGATCGCTTGACGATGCACGTGGCAGTGAACGGGAAGCGGATCTGGCTTTGCAAGTAGTAATACCATCCCATCGCACGTTCCTGCTCGCCGTAGGCATCAACAACGATTTCCATCTCGATGCGATGCTCTCGTTTCGGATCACGCTTCGGCATAGCCACGAGACATCAATCCAGGTCCATCGTCAGAAGACAGCGCGCTTCAGCGCGACAGATGTCGATGAGCTGACGATCAGAGGAGGAACACAGGCGTTGCTCTGGAACCGTTGCCACATCGTGAGCGGCTTTCCGCAGAAGATCGGCGCACCGACGTCCCAGGTTCTCGTCCAGTTTGATCTCACGACTGCCCGGCTGCGGCGACCTCCACGTACCGCTCACGAGACATTTCCGCACCGTAGGCGATACAGGCCAAGATGTCGGCCTCTTCCAAGCTCGGATAGTCGTCCAAGATTTGCCTCACGGTGCATCCGCTCGCAAGCAGGTCCAGAATAAGAGACACCCAAATGCGGTGGCCACGGATACAGGGTTTGCCGAAACACACATTGGAGTCAATGGAAATACGAGCAAGCAATTCTTCCCTGGTCATGACTCTTGACCTCCGTGATTAAACCGTCTTCACCCGACGCTGCTGCTTGGCCTTTGCCTTCCGCTTCGTCTTTCTATCCGATGTCTTCTTTTGCATCGTGACAGAACCTCGCAGCGACTCTTCTACCAAGGCGACCAGAAAGAATCAAATGTGACCGAGTACAGCGGGCGTTCAGGCAGGCGGACTTGTCTCACTGGGTTCCCTAAAGACCTCCTTCACGAATGGAAGGCTTTGGGCGTGGCCTCACATCCCATCGTTTGGTAACTTGCGCGGACCTGAACCGCTACGCTACACTTCCGCTTGTGGCAAAGGTCACGCATCCTCACATCGTAATCGATCCGGCAGTCTGCGGCGGAAGTCCACGCATAGTAAATACACGAATCACCGTCCGAGCTGTGGCCATTACCGTCCTCCATCATGGGCAGACACCCGAAGACCTGCTGGCACATTATCCCCACCTCTCCCTTGCTTCCATCTACGACGCGTTGTCTTACTACTACGACAATCGAGACGAGATCGATCGCGAGATCGCCGACCACGAAGCATTAGATCCAGCAATCCA
>JBOHOS010000126.1:0-6727 GCA_050731295.1 Nitrospiraceae bacterium
GCCTCATGAGAACATTTGAAATACTCGTCGGTGTATTGCGGCCCGTGGACCTGTATGAAGTCATCCGCTCGTCCCGGATTGAAGTACGACTCGACCCACGTTTCAAACAAGAGGGTGTCACCGGCAAGTCCGGAAACCGTGGTGGCCGCAACCAGAGCAAACGCTCCTATGACGACGACGGCTTTCATGTGATTAATCCTGTTTGAGCGTGCTTTGTCCGATGTTTGTCCCGGTCTCAGACCTGCTCTGCATGATGGCCCCAATGCTCGACTGAGCGCAAGTCTGTGGACAGCTTTGTTTTGGCGTTCACGTTGCACCGACGATCAATCGTTTTCCACCAATCAATTTCGTGAAAATCTGATGCACGTGGTCTGTGTGGCGGCGGTGATCTTCGATGAATCGCTCGGTCGCGGCGCGGCGATCGTCGGATGAATAGCCGAGCCGAACTGCGCATCGGGTGAGTTCGTCCGGTAAATCCGGCAAGGCGTGGGTTTGCAGATCGTGCACCATTTGCAATTTGTGCTCGACGTCCCGGAGAAAGACGTACGCCTCCGTCAACGCCGCCTGCTCGCCGGCGGAGAGGAGCCCCGCGCGCTTCAATCGCGACAATGCGCCCAAGGTATTGCGATCCAGAATGGCGGGTGACCGGCGTCCAAGGATCATCTGCAACGCCTGCACGAAGAACTCGATCTCGCGAATCCCGCCGACTCCCAGTTTGACGTTCCGGCGCTCGTGGCCTCGGTCGGCAATTTTGGCGTCGATCATCGCCTTGATGTCCTTCACCTGCTTAATAATCGAGGCTGCGCCGTTGTCCGTGCCCCGCGGCATCTCGAACATAAACGGCCTGACCATGCGGAGGAAGGCGCGGCCCACCGATCGATCGCCGGCGACCGGCCATGCCTTCAGAAGCGCCTGCCGCTCCCATCCTTGGCCTCGCGTGCGATAGTACTGCCGGTATCCGGCCAGCGGCCGGGCGAGTTGCCCAACCGACCCTTCAGCGCGCAGCCGCAGATCGACGCGGTACACGAACCCTTCGTGTGTCTGCTCGGTCAACGCCGCGGTGAGCCGCCGCGATACGTATTCGAAGTACTCCTCATTCGATATGCTCCCGGCGGCTTGAGAGCCGGAACGATCGGCCTGGCGTGTATGACCTTCATCGGAGGCGTACACATAAATGAGATCTACATCCGAGCTATAGTTCAGTTCTCCACCGCCGAGTTTTCCCATTGCGACGACCGCAAAACCCGTTTCAACCCATCTTCCCTCTCGATTCCGATGCATAGGAATGCCATACTGGCTGCGGAGATCGTTCTGGACGATTTCGTACGCTCCCTGAATCAGGATGCCGGCCAGATCGGACAGCGCCTTCGTGGTCTCCGGCACATCGGCCAGCCGGAGGAGATCGCGCACGCCGATCCGCAACATCTCTCGCCGTCTGAATCGGCGAATCGCGTCCAACTTCAGTTCCACCGCCGTCACGTTGGCCAGCATGGCGCGTAGCGCCCGATCAAGGTCTGAACGCGAAGGGCGCCGCGTCAGCACCTGTTCCTCCACCAGCCAGTACACCAGCAACGGATCACGAATCAGCGTCTCTGCCAGCGAGGGGCTGTTGCCGAAGATCGTGCAGAGCAGATGGAGCATCGGCCGTGCCTCGGCAAGAAACTGAAACAGATGGATGCGATTCACACCCGCTTGAAGGAATCGTTCCCAGTGCGTCAACGCCAGATCCGGATCAGCCGTCGGCGCAATCGACGCCAAAAGCTCACCGAGAACCTTGGCCAGCAAGGTACGTGCGCGCGGCTCGCCCGCCATGGATTGCAAATTGGCGTCGGCGCGTTTGATCTCCTCGACGCCGTATGGCGTCAAGAGGGCGCCCACCTGCTCCGAGGAAAGACCGGATGCCAGCAGTAAGGGAGCCGGATCAGGGAGATGGCGGCCAGAGGAGCGTGTCATGGCGGACTATTATAACGGCAGGGGTATGCATGGACAATATGAGTCCGGTCGAAGGCAGGCCGATGGTGTCAATTCAACAGATGATCGGGATTCTCTGGGGCTTTGCGGCCGGCGTCGGGCGGCAAGATCTCAGTGGGCTTAATCAACCTCCTCCTCGGCTTCAAGACAGTCAAAACATCGATCCAGTTCAAGCGAGCCATGCTCGCTGCAAAAATACCGCTGACAGCGGCTGCACGTCAGGAAGCTTGTTCGGACCAGATCGCCGGTCTCGCACACATAGCACTGTTTGGACGTTTTCGCTCGTGGCACGGTTCCTCCCGGTACAGTTCGTACCATTCAGCCGCCTCTATATCCACATCGCGATCCACATCGCGCGCTCGCCACCATACCATGATTCAGCATAGAGGACATTGAAAACAGCTGGGCCTCCGCTATCACGTTGAGGCCGGCAAGAAAAGATCCGGCGCGTGTCGGAATATCCAAGTAGTAGGTTCAAACCTTTCGCTGGAGTATACTGGCCGATACGAACGTGCCCATTGATCGCGCGTCGCGTCACGGGTGGACCTAGGGTGGATCGTCTCGACTGGCGCCTAGGAGTGAGTCGATGAATAAAACGGCCGAAGAATGCATCCAGACCATCCAGTCCCACTGCGCGGGCGTCGATGAAGACTTCGTCAGGGATTTTGTGCTCAGAATGGATGCCGAATATCTCTCCGAGTTCGACCCGTCACAGATCGCTCACCATATCGAAATGGCCGCGCGCCTCGATCCCGATCATCCCTCCCATCTCGCCATCACCGAACGAGAGAAGGGAACCTTCGACGTCATCGTCGTGGCCTATGATTACTTCTCCGAATTTGCGATTCTCTGCGGATTGCTCTCGGCATTCGGTCTGGACATCCGGGAAGGGCGTATCTACACGTTTGCCGACGCCGCCGCCGGGCCTCCCGCCCGCCGCGAACCGACTCCCGTGCGAGGCCGGGTCAAGCGCACGCCGGGGCTCTCCCGCAAGAAAATCGTCGATGTCTTTCGCGTACATCCCATGTCGGGAATGCCGTTCGGACCGGCGCAGCAGGAACGGTTCGCGGAGGAGATGGACAGCATGATCCGGCTCCTCGATTCCCAGCGATTCGAAGACGCCCGTCACCGGGTGAATCGTCACCTCGTTGAGACGCTCTCGCGCGCCCGCAGCGGGTTCACGGGGTTGCTGCATCCCGTGCACATCCACCTGGATAACCGGCACTCGATGGACGACACGATCATGGACATCCGCTCCGCCGACACACCGGCGTTTCTCTACGCCTTTGCCAACGCGCTCGCGATGCGGGGCGTGTACGTTCGCCAGGCGCATGTGCGGCAGATCGGGACCGAGCTGCATGATCGCTTTTACGTGCGTGGCCGGCACGGCCGAAAAATTGAAGACCCCGCTGAGCAACAGGAACTGAAGTTGACGGCGACCCTCATCAAGCAATTTACCCATTTTCTGACCTGGGCGCCGGATCCGGCCAAGGCCCTCGATTACTTCGACCGTTTTCTGGATCAGCTCTTGGAAGGCGGGCGGGACGGGCGCTCGCTCGACTTTCTGAAGGAGAAGAAAACGCTCACCACCCTGGCCCGCCTGCTGGGAACCAGCGATTTTCTGTGGGAGGATTTCCTCCGTCGCCAACATACCAATCTCTTGCCGATGTTGGAGTCGTACCAGCACATCCCCCTCATCCGGCCGAAGGCCGACATGACGCGGGAGCTCCGCAAGCGCCTGTCCTCGGCCAGAAGCGACGAGCAGCGCCGGCGGGCGCTGAACCAATACAAGGACGAGGAGATGTTCCGGATCGACATGAAGCACCTCCTCGACGCCTCCTCGACGCTCACGGATTTTTCGTCGGCTCTCACGGACCTCGCCGACCTGATCCTCGATCAAACCGTTCGCGACTGCCACGCCAAGCTCTCGCATGTGTATGGCGCGCCGGCGCTGGCCGGCGGCGCGCCGTGTCCGTTAGCCGTCTTCGGCATGGGGAAGTTCGGCGGTCGAGAGCTGGGCTACGCATCGGATATCGAGGTGCTGTTCGTCTACGGCGGCGCCGGCAAGACGACCGGTCGGGATCCCATAGACAACAGCGAGTATTTCCAGCGGCTCGCGCAGGAAATCCTGCAATGGATCGAGGCCAAGCAAGAAGGGATCTTCCACCTCGACGTGCGCTTGCGCCCGCATGGCGGAAAAGGACAGCTCGCCAACCGGCTCGACGAAATGCAAGCCTATTACAGCGAGCGTGGCTTGGCCGCGCTGTTCGAACGGCAGGCCTTGATCAAGTTACGGCAGGTTGCGGGCGATAAGGAACTGGGACGGCAGGTGGAAGCCCATCGCGACGCCTACGTCTACAGTCGCCGCCCATGGGACCTCGGGGCGGCATTGGACCTGCGCCGGCAGCAGGTCAAGGAGCTGGTAGGCCCGGGAACGATCAATATTAAGTACAGTCCCGGCGCGCTGATCGATATCGAATACGGGGTCCAATATCTTCAGCTCATGCACGGATTCACATATCCTCTGATTCGGACCCCGAACACTTTGCAGGCGTTGGCGGCATTGGGCAAAATGAAACTGCTTCCCGTCCAAGAAGTCGCCGGACTCCGAGAGAGCTATCTCTTTTTCCGCATGCTGATCGACGGACTGCGGATCGTCCGCGGGAACGCCAAAGATCTCGTCCTTCCGCAGGGCAACCCCGAGGCGTCCGTCTTTTTGGCGCGGCGGGTGGGGTATACGACGGACGCGTGGGAAGAAGGAGCCAGAAAATTGGAAGCCGACATCGACCGGCACATGGCGCGGACCAGGGCCTTCTTCAGCGCCTATTTCGAAACCCCCAAAAGGAAAACCACCACACGAGCCAGGCGATGAGAGGGTTATCCTGCGCTCTCCGCGCCGTCAGCCGGCAGGGTGTAATGCTGCTCGATAGCGGCCCGCATGCTTGCCCGGCTGTCGGCCGGGGAGAGATCGGCCGCTCGTTCGATGCGGAACGCCTCCTCCGCCAGCGCCTCGTCCTTGATGCCCTCTCGAAACCATCGGGAATAATCTCCACGCCTGAGATGATGCATCCAGGTCGCATCGTCCACGCCGTCGGCGATTTGCATGAAGAGAATGAGATTTTGCGCGCGAAGGTTGAGCGATTGGGCCGGACCGCGAAAATAAAAACTCCGTTCCGGCGGCAACTCACCTTCCGCATACTTGCGCCGATGCCGGCGTCGCTCCATTCGACTCGGCGCGATCAGCAGCTTGAACGGAGGCTTCAACTGCACTTTGGACCACATCAACGCCTCTCCGCTTTTCACCTCGGTGAATTCAGTCGAGGGGGCCGTGACTCCAATAGCCTTGCTGAACAAGCGCAGCGTCGCGTCGGGATTCGTCCCCAGCGCAACTACCAAGTCGACAGTGGAGAGGATCGACCGAGCCATCTGGTCGGGATGAACGGTAATCAGCACCAATCCCGTCATCTCCCGGGACAGGGTCATTGACGCGGGATTCCATTCGGACGGCAGGAGGTGATGGGCCTCGTCCACCACGAGCCAATGCGGGCGGCCCGTGCGGGCCCGCAACTCTTGCAGACGCGGAAGAAGACCGCCGAAGAATTCAGGTCGATCCTTCAGAGGCAACCCCACAAGATTGACGACGATGTTGGCTTGGGGTTTCTCCAAGACCTGGAGGATTTCAGCCATGCTGGGCGCCGCCTGATTGTTGCCCACGGTGATCGCGCCCTCGAACGCTTCGTAGTCGCCTTCAGGATCGATGATGCAGAACTGATAGCCATGCTCGGACAACCGCTCAAGAATGCCGGTGGCCAGCGTGGATTTGCCGCTCCCGGAGGAGCCGGCCACCAAGAGATTCTCTCCGCACGGACTGAGACTGACGTCCGTTCCGTCCTCCCGCGTTCCCAAGAGAATCTGATGCCGCGTGACGCCACGGTCCAGCTTGCGCAGGTCATCGGTCAGTATCTTCTCCACGAGCTCAACCACGCCGGCGCCATGATCCTTCTGGGTCACAAAATCCGCGCGATCCTTCAGCGTGGGCACGGCGTTGGAGACGGCCACGGCAAACTCGCACAACTGCAGCAGGGCATGATCGTTCTCTGCGTCACCGATTGCGGCGACATTGTGCGGGGAGAGGGCCAGTTCGTCCAAGGCCGCCATCAGGCCGGAGGCTTTATTGACCCCCGCCGATAACACCATGACGGCCCCTTTGTTGAAGATGACCTGCAGCTCGAGCCCCAGATCGCGGATGACGTCCAGTACCACGGTTTCGTGAGGCTGCCAGGTGGCGACGATGCTTCGCCCCACTGAGACGGGGCGGACGCCGCGAGCCACTAATTCCTTGACGAAATCCTCCGATGGCGGCATGCCCAGCAGCTTCTCCTCTTTCGTTGCGGGGCGATACAGGAGCGCGCCGTTTTCGGCGACCACTCGCTCGAACAGGGTAATTTCAGGAAAGATGGAGAGCAGTTCATTCAGTTCCCGGCCGGTCACCAAAACCAATTTCCGGCCCGACGCTAGGAAACGTTCCAGCGCGGTAACCGTGGCCTGGTCGACCCGGCCGTCCGTCGCCAACGTGCCGTCGTAGTCGGCTGCGAGTGCCAAATATCTCATTGTGGTTGTTAAGTCCGTTCCCCCTCCCTCCCCTCACCCACTCGATGGGGGGAGGGAGGGGGGTGGGGTGCTACCGCCGTCCCGTGCCGGCGCCGGCGTACGCGTTCGCCGTGATCCGTTCATCGACGGCTTTCCAGTCGATATT
>JBOHOS010000127.1:0-2444 GCA_050731295.1 Nitrospiraceae bacterium
GGCATCCGACTCCGGCGTGAGATCGAACCCCTCCGGAATGGCGACTGCCTCGCACGCGTCTTGAAGAACGGCGGGCGCCGATAGATCCCGTCCCTCGCGCCAAAAGGCTTGAAAGAGCCGGGTGGCCAGGGCCTGCGTTTTCAGGGGGTTGAGCAGCGTCGCTTTCGCCAGGAGACGAATGGCCGGGCCGGTATTCGGTTTAGCCGGCGGGGGGCGGATGTCAAGTTCGGGTATGATGTGCTGGATGTGCTGCACTTCCTCTTGCAGCATCTCCGTCATGGCCGGAGACGGGCGCAGAGGAATACGAAGAGCCGGCGCATGCTGAACCCAGCAGTACTCCATCTGCTCCGGACGCGCCACCTGAAGATGCGCATGCAGCGCATAGCAATAGGGGCAGTTTAAGTCCGAATAGACTTTTATCATGCGGAGATCACCATGAGCATACAGGCCCAGTTTCCACAGGAACACACCAGCGCCGGCGAATTCAACCGGCAGGAAGATAGTTTTCGCGGGTGGGTGACCGCTGACGGCAGCTCCGGGTATCCAGCGGCAAGAGGCCGCTATCATTTGTATGTGTCATGGGCCTGTCCGTGGGCGCACCGCACGATTATTGTGCGACAGCTCAAGCATCTCGAAGACGTGATCGGCATGACGGTCGTCGATCCCATCCGCGACGACAGAGGGTGGGCGTTTCGAGACGGGCCGGGACACTCGACAGATCCGATCAATGGATTTCAATTCTTACACGACGCGTACACGGCGACGGATGCGACCTATCAGGGACGCGTCACCGTCCCGGTTCTGTGGGATCGGCAGGCCATGCGCATCGTGAGCAACTCGGATGACGATATCATGCGGATGTTCAATCGTGAGTTTAATCAGTGGACCGACAGCCATGTAGATCTCTACCCGGAATACCTGCGCGAGGACATCGACCGGCTCAACGAGTTCATATACGAGAATATCAATAACGGGGTATACCGCGCGGGATTTGCGACGTCTCAGAAAGCCTACGAACGCGCCGTGCGGCGCCTGTTTGATGCTCTCGACGCGATGGATGCACGCCTCGCCGACCAGCGCTACCTGTTCGGCCCGCGCCCGGTCGAGACGGACTGGCGCTTATTCGTGACCCTGATCCGTTTCGATGCCGTGTACTACGGTCACTTCAAATGTAATCTCAGGCGTATCGCGGAGTATCGGCATCTATCCGGTTATCTCCGAGATTTGTACCAATACGACTCGATTGCAGAGACAGTGAATTTGGATCACATCAAGCGGCACTATTACATGACGCATGAACAGATCAATCCCACCAGAATCGTTCCTCTGGGACCTCAACTGGACCTGCAGTCCGATCCTGGCCGCGATCACCTGAAAGAGATCGAGAAGAAGACCACTCAATGAGCACCATTTAATCAACCGGCGACGGCTTCCGATTGTCTGAGTCGCTGCAGGGATTACACTTCGGATCGCGCACGGCATATTCGGCGACGCTCCGGCGGCGGTCGAGTTGAATGACGCAGCACTGTTCGAGCAGGTCCTTGAGCTGCCGGCGTCCCCGTTGCACGCGGGATTTCATGCCGGACACCGAAAGGCCCAGTCGCTTGGCGGCCGCGTTCTGCGTCAGGCCTTCCAGTTCCACGAGCGTCACGGCTTCTCGATACTCATCGGACAGCCGTTCCATCATCGGACGAAGACAGGCGGCCAGCTCCTCACGGAGCCGGCCGGAGTTTGATGATGGGCGTGTGAGATCGTCAATGGGTGCCGGATGTGCAGTTTCCATATCGACGGCCAGACCGGCGGGCACTTCGCGCTGCCGCTCCGGCGCGCGGTAATAATCCGCAATGGCATGGCGCGTAATCTGGAACACCCACGACACCAGCCGGCTAGGATCCTTGAGGCTGTCCAACCGCCGATGCAACCGCAGAAAGACCTCCTGCAAGATGTCCTCCGCCTCGGCGTCGTTCGCCACGCGCCGCGCAATAAAGACTCGAAGGCCATCGTGGACCTGTTGCCAGATGCCTGTCACATCCTGCGTCATGTCAATTCACCCTGCATGATCATGTATTCTAGCTGACGCAGCAGGTCGGCGCACAACAGGAGGTTTCCTGAAGCGATGTGCTGACCGGCAACTGCTCATGGACGGTGAAGATTTCCCACTGATTCCCATCCGGATCGGTAAACCACACCTTATCCTGCCGCGCGAAGCAGCACTCGATGTTGTCCTCGACCTTTTCGACAATCCCATGCTCACGCAGGCGCCGTTCCCACCCGCTGACCTCACCCGGATTATCGACCTCAATCCCCAAATGATTTACCGCGCTGATCGCACTGGGAAGAGCCGCGTCTTGGCGCGGCTGGGGCGAACGGGTGCAATCCGGTGACGACACCAGAGAAAAGTTCAGCGGCGGCGTGGTCAGGCCAAACTTGGCATAGTCCACTGC
>JBOHOS010000128.1:0-4499 GCA_050731295.1 Nitrospiraceae bacterium
GGACTAAAGACGTGGACATCCCCCGACGACAGGTGACGGTGCGGGACGGGAAAGGCGGGAAGGATCGCGCGACGCTGCTCCCGCAGTCAGTGATCGGCCCACTCCAGCGGCAAGTGGACTATGAAGGCGCTCCATCAGCAAGACCTACGCGAAGGCTTCGGTGAGGTCTATCTGCCCTTTGCCTTGGAACGGAAATACCCCACGGCGAGCAAGGAGTGGGGCTGGCAGTATGTGTTCCCATCCAAACGGCGTTCGGTTGATCCCTATTCAGGAAAGATTCGCCGGCATCATCTGGATGAGAAGGTGCTTCAGAGGGCAGTGAAGGAAGCGGTGCGAGCGGCCGGACTCACGAAGCCCGCGACCTGCCATACCTTCCGCCACAGTTTTGCGACCCATCTCTTGGAGGCCGGCTACGATATTCGGACGGTGCAGGAACTCCTCGGGCATAAAGATGTGCAGACCACGAGGATCTATACCCACGTCCTCGCCCAAGGCCCGAAAGGTGTCCGCAGCCCGCTAGACGCCCTGTAGCCTGTCACCCATTTCATGTGCGTGGTGTGTCGCCAACTTTCTGTTTTGAAGGGCCGGGCGCATTTGCTAAGCAGCTGGCTCAACGAGGAATCACCGTCGAGTCTTATCTCGTTCCCAAAGACGGTCTACCCTCCTCTAATCGGCGATCGCTGATCGGAAATCACAAAAGGTACCGGGGGTCTCGACCCCTTTATCGACCGACCCCCTTTATTGGTCCCTTTGGGCGAGACGAAGGAAGTCTCGCACATTCAGATTCCTCCGCATAGGGAAGTTGTTGTTCATCGGTGGTCCCGAGATGGCCCGCGTCTCTAGCGGTAAGGCAGTGGAACCCGTGTTGAGCGAGAAACGGGGCAAGAGCCACAGAGACCGATTCATCCAGGCAGAGTCTCAATGCGCGCCGCCGGCCATTCGTCGTTTAGGGTCTTGGTTGGATTGCTGGATCTAATGCTTCGTGGTCGGCGATCTCGCGATCGATCTCGTCTCGATTGTCGTAGTAGTAAGACAACGCGTCGTAGATGGAAGCAAGGGAGAGGTGTGGATAATGTGCCAGCAGTTCTTCGGGCGTCTGCCCATGATGGAGGACCGCAATGGTAGACAACAAAGGGGTCGGGAGTCTTTTTAGGTCAGTCTTAAAACTCTGGTTATACAAAAGACTCCCGACCCTTTATTTCTTCTCTCCCTGGATACCAACATCGATGGCGTCAGATACTCCTGATCCGTGCTCGCCCTCGTCTCAATTCCGTTCACCTCTCGCATCGGGAACAGGAAATTGTGCGCATGGTGGCCGCGGGACACCCCAACAAAACGATTGCGGACGCCCTGCATATCAGCACCTGGACGATCTGCACTCATCGCAGACATACTTTCGGCAAGTTGGGAGGCCGATCGCGCGCCGCCATGGTGGCGAAATCGTTTGAGTTAGGTCTTGCTGCTCAACTGACTCTAACGGGTAGGAATGGTAAGAATGATGGGCCAATCTCCGGGTCAGTACGGTAAACTCAACTCAGATCGTGAAAACTTCTGCAACCTTGTCAGGCGAACATCAGACGAGAACCCTTTGGTTGAGGCACCGGATCGCCAAACTCTTTTGCTGTATCAATCCACAACCGGATCGCTTCATTAACGTTTGCGAGCGCTGCTTCTTGCGTATTGCCATGAGCCATACAGCCGGGCAGTTCAGGAACCTCAGCGATAAATACCTGATCTTCGTTACTCCAATAAATGATTATTTCATATTTATGCATCGTCTTCACCTCCCAATCTATATTTTAGGATGATATTCCGCACTTGGCGCACCTGGTACGCCTTGGCCTTGCTGCCATCGCGCTGCAGATTGATCTTCTCCTCGACTCCAGGCTTTCTGAATATGTGGTGGCTGCCACGTGTGCGCTCATCGAATCCCATTCGTCGCAGCAATTGTATCAGTTCATCAAACGGGATATTTGCATCCGATGCACCGCGCAAGATTTGCGAGAGAAGTTTCTCATGCCGGCTCATGCGGTTGAGAATCTACCACAAAATGCATAGATGCATGCAAGAGAACTGAGAATAAGATATACGAACGAACCCCTCGGAGATCTCAAGGTCGTTCCTGACTTCTTCCCTGATCCCAAGGATCTCGTTTTTTCGAGAGGAAGGGGTCAAGGTCACCATTGCTTTGAGCAAGAGGAGCGTTGAGTTCTTCAAGAGTGAAGCGCGGAAACATCACACTCAGTACCAGCGCATGATCCCCGGCTACTCGACGCTTATGCGGAACACCATTCTCGACACTAAGAGCGCGTTCAACCCGGACATATGCAAAATCGCCGCGCGTGGGCCGCTGATGGCGCCGACGAAGGAGACCGTCTCCATCCACCGATGATTTAACCCTTCTCTCTAGGGTAAAAAAATGGTCGGGGTGCGTCGGCGCGAAGCCGGAGGAACGTAGCGAATGAAAGAGTCGTACAAGGTAAGACCTAGCCAGTCGCCTTGGCCTCGCGTGATGCGTTGTGTCGGGCAACCGGCAGGACGAAGCGTTCACAGGGGTACAGCCGGGCTGTGTATTGAGCTCCGAAAACATCCTTCTGCGGTGGCCGACCTTGTCCTGACAAGGGGAAGGCAATAGTCATGTCGAGCATCAACGGCGAGTCCGATGTGACCCCCACGGAGTCTAAGACCACAGGCACGGTTGGACACGTTTCTCACGGAAGCCGAGAGACCCCGGCGACCTCCGCTTCTTCCATGGAAGTGGATCGGTCGGAGAAGGCGCGAGGCCATAAGTCCGATGTGCACGTCGCCGGGGAGTCAGACAGGTCCATAGTACCGGGGAAACCGGCGAACAAAGGCAGTGTGCCGCTGCCCGCGGAGTCGGCAGAGGGAAGGGAACTGACCAAGGAGAACACCGAGCAATCGCTACTGGACCGGACTCAACGCCGGAATGCGGACGGGACACCGTTCGCACCCAGGTCGCGTGGATTGCGGGGTGTACGTGAAGCGGCACAGAAGGATAAGAAGCTACAGTTCACGAGCCTACTACACCACATCACACCAGAACTCCTACGAGCCAGCTTCTTCGCGCTGAAGAAGCAAGCCGCGCCGGGAGTCGATGGTGAAACATGGCGTGACTACGCGGTGGAATGGGAACAGCGGATCGACGATCTGCATGGTCGAATTCATCGCGGAGCGTACCGAGCCAAGCCCTCCAAGCGGATTTACATCCCAAAGCCTGATGGCCGGATGCGCCCGCTGGGAATCGCTGCCCTGGAGGACAAGATCGTCCAGCAGGCAGCACGCACGGTTCTGGAATGTATCTACGAACAAGATTTTCTGGGGTTTAGTTACGGCTATCGTCCAGGACGCGGTTGTCACCAAGCCTTGGATGCCCTGTTTGTCGGTATCACGAAGCGGAAAGTGAACTGGATCATCGAGGCGGACATTCGAGGCTTCTTTGATAACCTCAGTCACGAATGGCTGATGAAGTTTCTGGAGCATCGAATCGCTGACAAACGGATGCTGCGGCTCTTGAAGAAATGGCTCAGGGCCGGAGTATCGGAAGACGGTGAGTGGTCCCCCACAAAAGTCGGAACACCCCAGGGAGCGGTCATTTCACCACTCTATGCAAACGTGTTCCTGCACGCTGTGTTGGACCTCTGGATCCATGAGTGGCGCACACGCCATGCCACAGGTGAAGTCACCATCGTGCGCTATGCTGACGACTTTGTGATCGGGTTCCGCGAGGAAACCGACGCCCGACGATGCGTAGCGGATTTGAGGGAGCGGTTTGCCAAGTTCGGCTTGGAACTGCACCCGGAGAAGACGCGGCTGATCGAATTCGGGCGTTACGCAGAGGAGCGGCGAGCGAAACGCGGTGATGGCCCGCCGGAGACATTCGACTTTCTGGGTTTCACGCATATCAGCGGCAAGACCCGGCGAGGCGATTTCACGATCCACCGCAAAACGTCGCGGAAGAAATTCCAAGCCAAACTGGCAGACCTCAAGAAGACACTATCTCGGAGACGCCACGACGACCTGGCGCAAGTCGGCGCGTGGCTGCAACGTGTGTTCCGCGGCTGGTGTCAGTACTACGCTGTCCCTGGCAACTACACACGTCTGCGACAATTCCGGGATGCGATCCAGGACAGGTGGCTCCGCACGCTGCGCCGTCGCAGCCAACGCGGGCGCCTCCTGACTTGGGAAAAGTTCTCGAAGCTCTGCACACGCTGGCTGCCGACACCGAAGATCCTTCACCCTTATCCCAACGTGCGGTTTGCATGTCAACATCCAAGGTAAGAGCCGTATGCGGTAGTGCCGCACGTACGGATCTGTGCGGGGGGCGGTCAGCAATGACCGTCCCTACCGCGATAGTCTTTTCTTGACTTTATCAGAAACATTTAGAAATGCATACAAAGACTAATCGGGCTGGTTGTGAGCCTTGGAGCGTTTGCTGGATGGCTTTACGATCAATGGTTGTTCCGGAGCATCATGAGGTA
>JBOHOS010000129.1:0-5637 GCA_050731295.1 Nitrospiraceae bacterium
GGTGAAGACTGCTAGTGAACCAGACCCGTACCCCTATGAAATTCGCGCAGTCATGCTTAATCCAGATACTGACGTCAGCGAGAACCTTAATCCCTGGGCGGTCCAAGAATTCTTTCGTATAGAGGCATGGCTGCGATCGAAGATCGTCATGGAACTCTACAGGACCGAAGGAAGGACAACTGAGAGCGATGTGAAACTCATGGTGAAGTGCCGATTCAATTGGAACGTGCTCGAGGGAAGCCATCACCGATATCTGGAGGCAGGAAATAACCGGGACACGGTTGTACCAGGAATCTGGGTCCTCTCGGCCAAGGAACTGACGTGGCTAGCAGGCGCCCTCTCAAGTGTAGAAAAAGATGAGACGAGCACATTGAAACAGCAGATTGTTCAGTGGGTCCATGACCAAGTGTATTGGTTATGCGTGGATCCAGCGTTGCCTCCTGAGGTCGCACTCAAGGTCATTCGTCCGATCCTCACGCAGCATTTCAAGGCGTCACGAGACGCGTTAAAGGAACCACGCCCGTTTGACCTGATGACCTGGCTCGGCTATTTGCGCTGCTATGATTTCCGGGTTCGAGACGGGCTCCCGTACGATGAAATTGGGGAACGAGTTTCTCCCGCTGAAGCGGGCCAGGCTCAACGCGATCAAGCAAGAAAGGCCGTTATGAAGATTCGAAGCTTGATTGAGTCAGTCGAACGGAATGAGTGGCCCCCATCAAGCCTTTAGGCCTCCAATTGTATGGCTGAAACCTCTCCCCAGAGGGCACCGTCACCATTCAGGAACTGGCCATTGCCAGACCGTTTTATGCCGTATCGGTTTGAAGCGTCTTAACGCGTTGTCAGAGAGACCAGGCCATGACACATCGCCAAACGAAACCGTAATTCGCTGGTGTTGCGTCATTCCTCGATGCCAGCCACTGACTTGGCACTTACCTCAACAAATTTGGCGACGTATAACTAAGCTTGAGTAACTCGTGCTCACCAATGTATCGATGCGGTCATTTCACGACGACACGTGGCCGTTCAACATCAAACTTCATATGGCTTCCTGTAACCCCGGCTCCATATATCGTTCCTTGCACCTCTACTGCCTTCCATCGAGCTTGATACCCACACGTCTCCTGAGAGATATCCAGTTCTATCTTCTCCACATTATAATAGTTACCCACTACGCTAACCTGACACAGAGCTTTAAATCGGAGGTCTCAGAATTCTTCACATCATATGGAAAGGCGGCCATCAAATGACGAATGCGGTCGATCGCTCAATTGAATATCCTGGCCGACCGCAACTCTATATTGATTCCGTCTACATCAAGGTCGTATTGTCGAGGGATGGAAAGACGCCAGCTTCTATGGAGCAACACGTGTAGAGACCGGCAGGGGGCGTTGACCGCCGTTCCATGATCTGCGACACACACTTGCCACGAACCTAAAGAATCTGGGTGTCGATGAGGGGTATGACGCGTTTGTATTCGCATGGAGGGCCCCCAGGTACTGTTCTTGTCTCATCGAGGGTGCCCGGCACAAGCTAGACGCCTTTACGAAGGGACTGAGTCCCTTCTACTCAGTTCCCTGGGGGTATCTGACACCCAGGCAATTCACCCAAACCACGTGAGAAGTATGGACCGCATCAAGGCAAATGTTCAGCTCTCCGTTGGCCTTCTAGAAGGACGACGCCGATGTCTGCCCTAGCCGCTGCACGGCCGCGATTGCCGGTTGCCACCTATAGGTTGCAGTTCAACCGCTTGTTTACGTTCAAGGCGGCCACACAGATCATTCCGTACTTGTCGGCCTTGGGGATCACGGGGTGTTATGCGTCCCCCTACCTCAAGGCGGTGCCGGGCAGCATGCATGGCTACGATGTCATTGATCCGACGGTGTTGAACCCAGAAGTGGGGACGGAAGAGGATTACCGGGAGTTCGTCACCACACTGCTGAGTCACGGCATGGGGCAAATCCTCGACGTGGTTCCGAACCACATGGGGATCGGCCAATCCGCTAACCAGTGGTGGCTGGATGTGCTGGAGAACGGTCCCAGTTCCCGGTATGCCAACCTCTTTGATATCGATTGGAGTCCGGTCAAGCGAGAGTTGCAAGGGAAGGTGTTGCTGCCGATTCTCGGCGACCTCTATGGAACCGTACTCGAGAACCAGGAGATCAGGCTTGTCTGTGAGGCGGGCAATTTCCGCCTTCGCTATTACGATTACACGTTACCAGTGGCGCCAGAGTCCTGGGGCATGATTCTGACGCACCGACTCGAAGAGCTCATCGCTCAGGCCGGGGCTGAGGCTCCGGACATCCAAGAACTGCAAAGCATCGTAACTGCCCTGCGCCATCTGCCGTCTCGGATGGAGGTGGATCCCGAACGCGTGAGTGAGCGCTACCGCGAAAAAGAAATTGCTCGACAGCGATTAGCCACGGTAGTGGAGGACAGTCCCAGAATCACCAAGTTTATCGAGGAGAACGTTAACGTCTTCAATGGGACTCAAGGCGATCCACGAAGTTTTAACCTGCTCGATGTCCTTCTCAATGAGCAAGTCTACCGTCTCGCATATTGGCGTGTCGCGTCGGAAGAAATCAACTACCGCCGGTTCTTCGACATTAACGAGCTGGCAGCAATCCGAATGGAAGATGAGGCGGTGCTCATGGAATCCCACGCGTTCATCTTCCGGCTCCTGAAGGAAGGAGCCCTGACGGGTCTTCGGATCGACCATGTCGACGGGTTGTATGATCCTGAGCGGTATCTCCGCCACATACAAGCCTGGGCGCAGACTGAGCTTTCTCCGCATCCGCGCCACCAGGACTCGGATGAGGACAGGCCTCTGTACACCGTCGTCGAAAAGATCCTCGGCAGAGACGAACCGCTGCCGAGGACATGGCCGGTCCATGGAACCACTGGCTATGACTTTCTGGGTCTCGTCAATGGACTCTTCGTGCAGAGCGCAAACGAGGGGGCGCTGGACGACGTGTACACGCGGTTCATCCATCGCCACAGCTTGTATGACGATCTGGTTTACGAAACCAAGAACCTCATCATGCGCGTGTCCATGTCGAGCGACATTAACGTGCTCGGACATCACTTGAACCGACTTTCGGAACGGGACCGTCGGTCCCGCGACTTTACGTTGAATAGCCTGACGCATGCCATTCGGGAGATCATGGCCTACTTTCCGGTCTATCGGACCTATGTCACCGACAGCCCAGAACCAGTCGTAGACCGGGACCGGGACTACATCCGGCGGGCCGTTGCAAGGGCGAAGCGGCGAAATCCTGCCATGAGCGGCTTGGTCTTTGACTTCGTGCGGTCGCTGCTGCTGAAGGAATGGGATGAACGGACTCAACAAGACCGCAAGGAGCAGCTTCGCTTTGTCATGAAATTCCAGCAGACCACCAGCCCGGTGGCCGCCAAGGGGATTGAAGATACGGCGTCTTACGTCTATAACCGGCTTCTTTCGTTGAATGAGGTTGGAAGCGACCCGCAACAGTTCGGCATGCCGCTCACTACGTTCCATCAACACATGCGGGAACGGCAGGCCTATTGGCCTCATTCCATGTCTGCGACCTCGACCCATGACACGAAGCGCAGTGAGGATGTCCGCGCCCGGCTCAACGTCCTGTCGGAGATCCCGCAGTGGTGGAGGACGCGTGTCAATCGCTGGGGTAAGGTCAACAAGAGGCACAAGACGGCTGTGGACGGAGAGGCGGCTCCAGATCGTAACGAAGAATACTTCCTCTACCAGACTCTGATCGGCGCGTGGCCGCTCGTGCTCGTGGACGAGGCCCAATATCGCACGTTTTGTGACCGGATGCAGGCCTACATGAACAAAGCGCTCAGGGAAGCCAAAGTGCATACGAGTTGGCTTAATCCTCACCAGGGCTACGAGGAGGCCGTGCATCATTTCGTCGAGGCGATTCTGGACCGCACCAAACTTAATCCGTTTCTCGAAGACTTCCTTCCGTTTCAAGCGCGGATCGCGCAGCACGGAATGTGCAATGCCCTTTCGCAGCTTCTACTCAAAGTCACAGCCCCCGGTATCCCGGATTTTTATCAGGGCACCGAACTCTGGGACTTGAGTCTCGTGGACCCGGACAACCGGAGACCAGTGGACTTCTCGATGCGTGTCAAGCTTTTGAACGAGCTCGAGCGGACCTGTATGGATATCGGCGAAGACCGTCGAAGTTTCGTCCGCGACCTGATCACATCCCGAACAGACGGAATGCTCAAACTCTACGTGACTAGGACCGCCCTTCACTATCGCCAAGCCCATGCATGTCTCTTTCAACGAGGCGAGTATGTACCGCTGGACCTCTATGCCAGCAAGAGAGACCATGTGTGCGCGTTCACGCGTCTGTATCAGGACGAGGCTGCCGTGACCGTCATGCCGCGGTTCGTCGCTGACCTGATGCAGCAGGGCGAAGGGTTCCCCGTGCGGTCGGAAGTGTGGGGAGATACGTTGGTGAGGGTGCCATCGTGGAGACAAGGGGGTCGATACCGGAATGTGTTGACAGGCGAAGTGCTGACCTCGAGCGAAGCGGCCGGCAATCAAGTGCTCCGTGTTGGGGAAATCCTGAGCGACTGTCCTGTGGCGTTGTTGGAGCGGATCGCATGATTGACCTGGGGAGTGCGTGAACGATTTCAGATTCTAGTTCATCCTTCTTCGTTTCTTGTTCACCGTTGGACGGATCCGATTTGCGCTCCGCCTCAGGAATCCAGAACGAATCGTTGACAAGCCCGGAGCCGGCATACTGCCAAAGGTGCAAGGGCCTCAAATTGCGATTGAGCCACCTGTGAAAGAAACGACGCGCATGCCACAATCACGTGAACTCAAATCAGGAAGAATATTGAAGGCACGAACAAGAAGATAAACCGATACAGGCGGCCGAGTCGTCCACGTAAAGCAACTGCGTACCAGCATCAATTGACGGCTCCGATCCCTTCGGCCTAGGATAGAAGTAGTAAAGCAATGAAACTGCGCAGGGGGGCCAACGTGGGAAACTCCCGGGCCACACTCAACGAGGAGGGGTTCAGCATGAGCGACCAGACTCCACCGAAGCCAGATCGCCCCGCGAGCTAGCCAGGGACGGCTGCACGTTCTGAATCCATAAGATCACTCTTGGCTTGTGCCTCAGGGACGTCAGACTTTAGTCTGTCTTCCCAAGAAAGTGATCCATGCGAAGAAGAGTGAGGCTTGAGTCTCACGGGAGTTCCGCGGAACTCTCACGACCAGACCGACAGTGGTTCGCACGCGTGGGAAATGAATGTACTTCCGCGCCGATCGCCGATGGCGCACGAAAGGGGTTCCGTTCCGTCCGAACGGGCCCCCTTTTTGTTGTATTAATTTACAAATGAGAAAAGGAATTGGTTCGGCTTCGAGTATGGTTACCAAACAGGTTTTTTATTAACGGATACCATATCAGGCAAGCCTGGTTCGGTTAGTAGAAGTTCTGAAATTGTTCGCGCACCCACCCCCAAACTCGCTCGACTCTAACTCGCCATTGATTATGAATGAGTTGAATTGAATGTATTCATCCCAATCTTTTCGATCTGACTGTGATACGTAATCCGATTCCTTGCAGTTCCATGCGTGTTTGCCTGATAGCGCTCAATGTCCATGCGGTCTAGGATGATAAATGG
>JBOHOS010000130.1:0-5767 GCA_050731295.1 Nitrospiraceae bacterium
GGCTTGGGGTTGCCGACCGTGTATGGCATTATTTCCCAGAGCGGCGGCACGATCGAAGCCGGCAGCGTGTTCGGTCAAGGAACGACGTTTACGATTGTGCTGCCGCGGGTGGATTCGGATGCCTCGACGGCCCCGGTCACCGCCAAGCCGGAACGCCGCGCCCGCGGCACGGAAACGATCTTGCTGGTGGAAGATCAAGGGATGGTCAGAAAATACGTGGGAGATGTGCTCAAAGAATACGGGTACTATCTGTTGGAGGCAGCGAGTGGAGATGAGGCTCTCCGATGTTCGGCGGAACATCAGGGCCACATTGATCTCTTGCTGACCGATGTCGTGATGCCGTACATGGGAGGACGCCAACTCTCGGAACGAATCGCGTCTACGCGGCCGGAGACGAAAGTGCTCTTCATGTCCGGCTATGCGGGGGATGCCGTGCTTCGCGAAGAGATTCTAAAAGGGACGGCGTTTCTTCAAAAGCCGATTGCCCCGGACGCGCTGTTGTGTGCAGTGCGTGAACTCTTGGACACGCCGCTTGAACGATCCTGCTGATCCCCGCGCCTTCATCCATTCCATCCTTGCCTCGATCATGACGATCGCGGTGCTGCTCACCGTCGCCTGGCCGGTGGACGCGCAACTGGATCGTCTTCGGAAATTCAAACGAGAGGCCGAGTCGGCCAAGATCGATGCGTCTCCGATGGCGCTGATCCCGGCAGCAGAGTTTTGGATGGGCCGCGACGGGACGGAGGCGCTGGAAGACGAGCGCCCACGCCACAAGGTCTGGCTGGACGCGTACTCGATGGACGTGTACGAAGTGACGACCGCCCGGTACGCACAATTCTTGTCGTCAACCGGCCGGACGCCGCCGTTGTTTTGGGAGCAGGTGGCGTTGGGCACCGACGGTGAGCGACCCGTAATCGGTGTCGACTGGGCTGATGCCGAGGCCTACTGCCGGTGGGCGGGGAAGCGTCTGCCCACGGAAGCGGAATGGGAAAAGGCGGCGCGAGGGGCGGATGAGCGCCGCTATCCGTGGGGCAGTCAGCCCCCGACGCCGGACCTTGGCAACTACGCGCTCGGCGCGCGATTCAGCTACAGCCAAGTCTTGATGCCGGTCGACCGATACGAGAAGGGTCAAAGCCCATTCGGCCTCTACAACATGGCCGGAAATGTGTGGGAATGGGTGCAGGACTGGTACAACGGCGACTATTACGAAGGAAGTCCGGAGCGCAATCCGACCGGGCCGGACCAGGGCCAATTCAAAGTGCTTCGCGGCGGGTCCTGGTCGGAACTGCCGAAGTATCTGCTGACGTACGGCCGATTTAAGCTGCCGCCGGCGACCCGCAACAGTTACACCGGCTTCCGATGCGCCAAGTCGGTCGCCGAATAATATCCATCGTTTGGTTTGCTTATCGGTATAGATACTTCGTATCCTTTCGGGCGTTCGACTGAGCCTCTGCCCTCGCCGCCGTTCACTGAGTCGATTGAAAAAACGACAGATCCTTCCGGTCAGGTAGCGGAATAATCCTTGCTTGGGTCCTTGAATAGAACGTGCGAAATACGCACGGAGTCGCGCCGGCAAGCTGAAGTGGAGGAGAGTCATGCCGTTAAAGCGTTATGGTGTCCTGAAGGGACGTCCGATTCGCCGGATTATCGGTCAGGGAAGCAGCCCTCACTACCAGATTCACATCATTGACGAGGCAACGGACTATCGTCTTGCCGTGAACGTCAAATCGAAGGAGAGCCCGTCGGAACTCGAATATCTGGTCGATGATGAGTTCCATCACCCGGTTACCGCCGGATTGCCGGGACTCCCGCTCGGTTTCACTTCCATTCAACGTCAACCTGGGGGCTTGGCGCTCGACTTTATCCGTGGCAACCTCTTCGATCGGACGCATATGAAACCGCTGCCGTTCAATCGTCCCGGACCGGATAACGATTTGAACGACACGTTTGATCGATACGTGCTCCGTGCGATAGCCGAGGAGGAGGCGCTCATCTATGCCTTCGGCGAGCGATGGGGACCGGAGAATAATCTGAAAGATAAATACTTCGGTTTCACGCCGGGCAACGGCATTCACGATATTCACATGAATCAAGCGAACTCGGACGCTTTCCGCGACGATGATGGGGTGTGGCAAGACGGCGCGGTGTTGATCCGGTTTCCATCGCGCAACCAGTGGGTGGCGATCTTTCTCAAGTTTCAATCGCAACTCTGGCACAGCGATGATAAGACCGGCCATCGCATCGAAGCGGGACCGCAGCCGGTCGAGCCTGATCATATGGTCCGCATCGTTGCGGCGCTGGTGAATCCGGCCGGTCCGTCGCCTGAGAAGGAAGCGGTAACCGTACTGAACACGACTGCTGAATCGGTCGATCTCAATGGGTGGGCCATCGCCGACAAGCTCAAGCGCAAGCATTTCTTGGAGGGTGCCCTCGATCCCGGCGCAACCATTCGAGTTGCCTTGTCTCGGGATGTGCAATTGGGGAATGACGGCGGCATCATCACGCTGCTGGACAGGCAGGGGCTGAAGATTCATGGCGTGTCGTATACAAAGGAGCAAGTTCAGCGGGAGGGATGGACCATCGTGTTTTGACGGAGGCTGCCATGCGTACACAGGCACATAAAGACGGCATGTCGGTCAAGGCCTACGCGGGAACGACCGGCGTGTTGCTGGCGATGAACATTGAGCCGGCCCTGCGACAGGGATTGCTCGGGTTTGCATTGGAGCGACTGGCGAAGACTACAGGCAAAAAGGAATTCTTGACCGGCATGTTGCATTTCCCCGGGATGCCGCATACAGATGGCGAGCCGATTCCTACCAACCAGGCCCCCATCCAAAAGTTTCGCTGGTCGGATTATCGAGTATACCCGGACTCTCACTATACCTATACCGTTCACCCGGTTTATGGGGAACCGGGAAACCTCGTTATCAAGGCCGGTCCGACCGCCGAGGTCAAGACGGCCAGTAGCCGTCACGGCGAGCACCGCGTCTTGTTCAATCGCGCCGCGGCAGCAAGTCAGGCATTTTCCAGGAAGTTCTCTCAGATTGAGGCGGCTCTGAACGCGGAATTGAAGAAGGCGAAGGCTGAAAATCGGAAACCGGAATTCGAGTTGCCGCCGGCAGCGCTCAAGTGGCTCAGCCGAGGGGTGGTGGAGCAGATCATCGACTTCATCGAACGGGCGAAGGATGCAACGTGGGCGCTGGACATCGCCATCTACGAATATGAGCTGTCCGAGATCATCGAAGCGGTAGAAGCCGCGTACGCGCGCGGAGTCAAGGTGCGCGTCGTCTACCACGCGCGGGAAGGAGATGAGCAGACTGCGGTGAACGAGAAACATTTAGTTGGCTTGCCGGAGACAGCTAAGCGAGGCCGGTTGACCGACAAGATCTGCCATCAGAAATTCATAGTGTTGAGCAAGGTAACGGATGGCAAACGCACGCCGCGCGCGGTGCTGTGCGGGTCTGCCAATTTCACGGAAAATGGCGTCTACCGGCAGGGTAATGTCGTCCATGTGGTAGCGCGCGCCGATGTCTCCCGGCAGTATCTTGACCTCTTCGAAGTGCTGTTCCGCGGCGACACGAAAACGGCAACGCGAAAATATATTTCGGAACACAATCCATTCGGCGATCCGCAGCCGTTGTTTGCCGGATTCTCGCCGCGAAGCGGGCGGGGAGATCTCAAGGCCTTCATTCACGATGCCGGCAATGCCACACGGGACGTGCTGTTTTGCACGACGTTCGATCTGTACGACGATCTAGAAACCGCCCTGTTAGGTCGGCCTCACGATCTCATCCTGAGGTATGGGCTCCAAAATAGTCGGAGCAAGATTACGGGGTTTCATGCCGACCGCAGCGCGGCGTTTAGCGCCACGGCCATGTTGTCGAAGGGATTGGAGGGATTTCTGAAAGAATCGACCCATGGTCAACGCGGGAACATTCTCATTCACACAAAGCTGATCGTCATCGATTTCACCTCGGACCAACCGATCGTGATCAGCGGCTCGCATAACTTCTCGGCCTCGGCATCCGGCGGAAATGACGAAAATTATCTCATCCTGCGCGGCAATACCGACGTGGCGGACTCCTATGGATGCGAACTCATGCGGCTGTACGACCACTACCGATTCCGTTTCGTGGCGAAGATCAAAGCCCAGAACGGACAAGAGCAGGAGGCCCCCAAACTCACACCGGATGACAGTTGGACGATTCCGTACTTTAAAGTGGGATCCTTGAAAATGAGGGACCGGCTGAGATTTGCCGGGGAAGGTCTGTAGAAGTTTACCGATACTCCTTCGAGACCGACCGTCATCGACGGTTCGTACAAGATGGTCAAATGAAGCCTGGCCTTTCTCTAGCTAGAGCCGTCGGCCGCTCTTGATCAGCATTTGCGGTTCGACGTTCTCGACGTCCGGTAGCTTGGCAAGCACGGACAGTCCTGTCAGCGCTTCGACGATCTCGCCTGAGCGAGCGCGCACCCATGCCGCATGAGGAGCGTAGTCGAGGACCTGAGCGATCAGGTACCCCGCGCGATCCAGATCCTTGCGGCGGGTCTCGACCGAGACGCTTTCCCGAAAGCGCACAAGGACGAGACCTGTCGCAACCGCGGGCGGGCCCTGAGGTTGGAGCGCATAGACCGGGCTCACTGTATTCGAGGAGGAAAGGTCTTTTCTTTCTTGAGGCTCCCCTTGAAATACCGCGATGGCTCCTTCGTTGAAGAGATAGGCGGCCCCTTCTGCAGGGGTGTGAGGCGGCCGGCCGTGCACCGCGTAATATCCAGGCAATCGATCATAGAGCAATCCCGGCCGCGCCGTGCTGGCCGGGACTTGATGCGGGTACTTGAAAAACGGATCCTTCTGGGTCATCTTCGCCCAGTATACGGCACAGGAAGGGCAAGCTCCAATCGATCAACAGGAGGTTGAAAAATGTTCTCTGTTCGATATGGCGGAAAGAGCGGCAAACGGTACCAACTCGCTGCGAGTGACGAACTGGTCGTGGTCCGCACGCACAGCCGCAACGCTCTCATGGAGGATCGGCCGTATGAGGTCACGCCGGTGTCCCGAACGGCTCGGAATGTCCTTGATGAGTTTGAATTGGTCGCCCGGTTTCGCGAAGCCGGTGTGGAGATCCTCCGCAGCCGGGGGCCGCGCCGTGGCCGGTCTGTGCGCGACAAAGCGAGGGCCGTGTTGAAGCAGGAGCCCGAAGTCCGCTTTGCAGGGCGCGTGCTGTGCGATCCGACGTCCAAACGGCCGGTCGTCTATACCGAGAACTTTTTCGTCAAGTTTGAGAATGATGAGAAGCCGAGCGCGTGTCGGAAGATCCTGAACCGTCATGGCCTCTCCATCAAGCGAGCGGTCGAATATGCTCGGAACGCGTATTTCGTTGCGGCGCCGGAGAATACCGGCGTGGAAGTCTTCACCCTTGCGGAGAAGCTCCTGCATGAATCCGCGGTCGAGCTCTGCCATCCGGAACTCGTCCGCGAGGCTCGTCGGCGCGCGGTCTTCGCACCGCAATGGCACCTCAGAAAGGCGACGATTGACGGCCAGACCATCGACGCACATGCCGGCGTCGAGGCGGCGTGGGCATTGAGTGAGGGAGCCGGCACGACGATCGCGATCATTGACGATGGGGTGGATCTGGAGCACGAGGAGTTCCGGTCACCAGGCAAGATCGTGACTCCTCGCGATGTGACCCGTCGGAGCGACGATCCGAGACCGGGAAACGGAGACAATCACGGCACAGCCTGTGCCGGCGTCGCCTGCGCGGACGGA
>JBOHOS010000131.1:0-5034 GCA_050731295.1 Nitrospiraceae bacterium
GCGATCAACTTGATCGATCGAATCGCGTCATCGTTTCCCGGAATCGGATAGTCGATCCCATCGGGATCGCAATTGGTGTCGACGATGGCCACGACCGGAACGCTCAGGCGGTTCGCTTCTTGGACCGCGATCCGCTCGATACGCGTGTCCAGCACGAACACGCAGCCGGGAAGACGGTTCATATTCTTGATGCCGCTGAGCGTCTTTTCTAACTTCAGCCGCTCCTTCTCCATTTGGAGGACCTCTTTTTTGGTCAGGCGCTCATGCGTGCCGTCGGTCAAGGCGGCTTCGAACTTCTTCAGTTTATCGATGCTCCGGCGAATGGTCTGAAAATTGGTCAGCATCCCTCCCAGCCACCGTTGATTGACGTAAAACATGCGGCAGCGTTTGGCCTCTTCTTCAAGGATGTCGACGGCTTGTCGTTTGGTCCCGACGAAAAGCACCGGCTCGCCTGCGGCGACCGTATCCCGGATGTAATCATAGGCGGCTTGAAAGCGCTGAACGGTTTGCTGAAGATCAATGATGTAGATCCCATTGCGCTCTCCGAAAATGTACCGCTTCATCTTCGGGTTCCAACGGTTGGTCTGGTGGCCGAAATGCACACCCGCCTCAAGGAGTTCCTTAATCGTGATCATGTCTTCACCTCCTTCCTTGCTTGCGGAGCGCCGACACAGAGTCGACGAGAGGTCTTTCTCCCCTTAATCCCAAGCCAAGTGGCGCGCTCATCGCGCCAATGTGAATTTTAGAATAGACCTGTGGGCAACAGGCAGTTGACTCGAGAGCCTCGAACTGAACTGGAGACCCGGAAAAACGTTGAAAAACTAACACAGTTCCTCATGCTTTGCAAGGAAGGAAATGGTCGACAGGGGGTCGAAGAAGGAAGGACAGGCGTCGGCTAGGACCGATAGGAAGCATTGATTTTGACGTAGTTATAGGACAGATCGGTTGTCCATAATCTTGCGCTGGACGATCCGTGACCGAGGTTGACGGTGATGGTAAAGGTCTTACGGCGCATGATCCGGCCGATCCTCGCCTCCGCCGCACCGCCAGCAGCTTTTCCGGATTTGACGAGGGGGACGTCTTCGAAAGACAACCCGAGGCGGTTAGGGTCTACCGGAATGCCGGCACGGCCGATCGCCGCAATGATTCGCCCCCAATTGGCGTCTTCCCCGAAGAAGGCCGTCTTGACGAGATTCGAGGTGCCGATAGTCTTTGCCACCTGCTTAGCATCGGATGCCGTCTTGGCGCCGGTCACCACCAGTTCGACCACCTTGGTCACGCCTTCGCCGTCCCCGCAGACCTTCATCGCGAGAAGAAAACAGACACGATCGAGCATTCGCTGGAAGAGGGTCGCCTCTGGCGATCCGGCTCGAATCGCGCGGTTTCCGGCAAGTCCGTTGGCGAGACACAGCACGGTATCGTTGGTGCTGGTATCTCCATCGACGGAAATACAATTGAATGAGGAATCGACGGCGGTCTTCAGCGCTCCCTGGAGGGCCCGCCGTTCGATGACCGCATCTGTTGTCACGTAGGCGAGCATCGTCGCCATATCGGGATGAATCATGCCCGACCCCTTTGCCATCCCCCCGATCGTGACGGTGCGGCCACCGAGGGACATCCTGACGGCGACCTCTTTCGGTTTGAGATCCGTGGTCAGGATAGCCTGCGCCGCTTCTTGTCCACCGGACCGCCGGAGTCGCGCCATCAATGACGGAATCCCCGTTCTGATACGAGGCATAGGAAGCGGTTGGCTGATGACACCGGTCGAGCCGACAAATACGGTTTGCGGATCGGTGTTGAGCCGTCGGGCCACGAGGGCGGCCATTTCGTTCGCATCGGCCAGTCCCTGGGCGCCGGTAAAGGCGTTGGCATTGCCGCTGTTCACGATGATGGCTCGGCCGACGCCTTGCTTCAAGTGAAGTCGATCGAGCACGACGGGCGCCGCCGGGATTTGATTCTTGGTAAAGACGCCGGCAATCGGCCCCGGCTCGGTGGAGACCACCAGCGCCAGGTCGAGGATGGGCGGTTTTTTGATCCCGGTGTGCACGCCTGCCGCCAGAAACCCAAGCGGAGTCGTGACGCCGCCGCGAATCGTTTTCATCGAGGTTCGCCAGAAGAATCTACATGAGACAGGCCGGGATGTCCGGTCATGGAAATACCCCCGGGGATCTGAGCCCGAGGTCTTCCGGGAACCTCAGCATGAGATTCATAGCCTGAATGGCTTGGCCTGCCGCGCCTTTGACGAGATTGTCGAGAGCGGCAATCGTCACGATCCACCCGGTTCGGGTATCGGCGAAAACAGCCAGATCGCAGAAGTTCGATCCTCGAACATGGCTGGGGTTCGGAGACGCGTCGCTCTCTTTCAGCCGGATAAAGGGTTCGTCCTTGTAAAACCTGCTGTACAGTCCGCGAAGGTCGGTAAGATCCACCGGCTCGCGAAGGCGGCAATAGGCGGTGCTGAGGATGCCGCGATTCATCGGCACCAGATGGGGAGTGAACAGGATGTTCAATCGGGAGCCGGCGCCGGCGGACGCGTCGGTCGTGCCCGTGCGGGTCTGTTGCGACCACAAGGCGCTGAGTTCCTGTTCGATCTCAGGGATATGCCGATGCCGCCCGATTTTATAGGCCTCGAGGGATTCGTGCGCTTCCGGAAAATGGTAGGGGAGAGCCGGGCTACGGCCTGCCCCTGACACTCCGGATTTGGCGTCGATGACCAGGGAGTCCGGGTCGATCAACCCCTGAGCCACCAAGGGCGCCAACTGAAGAATAGCCGCAGTCGGATAGCACCCGGGAGAGGCGACGAGTTTGGCCCCCCGAATTTCTGAACGCCGAAGTTCCGGCAACCCATAGACGGCGTGTCCCAAGAGGGCGGGGTGTGGATGAGGAGCGCCGTACCAGGTCTCATAGAGCGCCGAACTTTTCAGGCGATAATCCGCGCTCAAATCGACCACCGGTGTGCCGGCGCGCAGGCATTCGGCCACGGGCTCCAACGATTTGGTATGAGGAAGCGCCATGAAGACGGCGTCGGCCCGTTGCGCGATCGCTTCCGGCGCGAGGGGCTCGAAGTACAGCGGGGGCAGTGTAGCGGCAAGAGACGGAAACACCGCGGAGACGGTGCTTCCGACGTGCTTGTCCGCCGTCACCGCGACCAAGCGCATGCGCGGATGCCCCGCGATCAAGCGCAAGAGTTCCCCGCCGGTGTAACCGCTCGCTCCCATCACGGCAATCTTGACCGGTCCGGCTGCCGTCACCGCTTCGTCTCCTCCTTCGCCCACACAACGCCCGCATAAAAAAGGGAAGGCCATTGGCCTTCCCTTGCGTGTCCCACAGACCAATGGTTACCGTTTCGAGTACTGGAATCGTTTCCGGGCCCCCTTCTGGCCGTATTTTTTCCGTTCCTTCACGCGCGAATCGCGGGTCAGGAAACCTTCTTTCTTCAACGCCTCCCGCATGACAGGATTCATCACGACCAGGGCGCGAGCGATCGCATGCCTCAGCGCGCCGGCCTGGCCGGTCGCCCCTCCGCCGGAGATTGTAGCTCGCACATTGTACTTGCCCAACACACCCGCCACCTCGAGGGGATGCTGAACGGTGGTCCGTAGCGAGGGTGTCGGAAAATACTGCTCCAAAGGTTTGGTATTGACCATCATCTCTCCGGGCCCTGAAGACAGCCAGGCGCGCGCAATAGCGCACTTTCGTTTCCCGGTCGCATACTGTGTGGCAACTGCCATGTCCTTGCCTCCTCTGAGCAATGTTCTTTAGAGCGTGATTGATTCCGGGCGCTGAGCCTGGTGAGGGTGCTCCGCGCCGGCGTACACCTTGAGCTTTCTGCCGATCTGCTTTCCCAAAGTGGTTTTCGGAAGCATGCCTTTGATAGCTTTTGTCAGCAGCTCTGTCGGCCGCCTGGCATGCAGATGCTCAGCGGTGACGGTCTTCAGTCCGCCCGGATACCCAGTGTGGTGCGTGTAGGTCTTGGTCTGCATTTTTCCGCCGGTGAGGTGAACTTTTTCGGCATTGATAATCACGACATGGTCACCGGTATCGACGTGCGGAGTAAAAGTCGGTTTATGTTTGCCGCGAAGGAGAATGGCGACCCTTGCGGCCAAACGTCCCAATGTCTTCCCATTGGCGTCGACCAGATACCATTTTCGCACCACCTCAGCGGGTTTCGCCAGATACGTGCCCATAACTCTTCTCGTCCTCCTCTTCCTAATGATCGACCGACTAGACTTCGTACTTTCCGAAATTTTTCGTGTCCAATTTTTCCAGCCAGGCGTCAAGATTGCCGCCGCCCCGCTGTTTGAGCACATCCGCCGCCACAAAAATGGGGCTATTGGTACGAAGAGCCAGGGCGATCGCATCGCTCGGACGAGAATCGACGACACGCTCCGACTCCTCGGAAACCAGATGGATGGAGGCATAATAGGTATTGTTCTTCACGTCCGTCACGACGACCCGAGAGACTTTGATGTTGAGATGCTCGGCAAAACTCCGAATCAGATCATGACTCATCGGGCGTGGCGTCACAATACCTTCCAAAGCCAGCCGAATGGCGTTTCCCTCTGCAGTTCCGACCCAAATGGGAAGAATGTCGGCATTGTCCTCGTCTCGAAGGATGACGATCTGCGTCTCGGTGTTGGGGTCCGCCAGGACCCCGTGGACTTTCAGCCGGACTAATTCAGGTGAATCGTGCTTGTGTTCCATGACAGTACGACGACCATCAGAACCGAAGATTCAGAGCAGCCTGATGACATCGTCAGGCCGTGCCTGAAGCGCCAAGACCGGCATGGGATCACGGTGTGATGGGTGTGCTGCTGATCAGGACTCGTACTTACCGAAGTCTTCGGGTTTGAGATTTTCCAGCCATTGATCCAGCTCTTCCGATGCTTGCTTACGAATGACCTCCTCGCTCGCGAAAATCGGAGCATTTGTCCGCAAAGCGAGGGCGATGGCGTCGCTGGGTCGCGAATCGATCGAATATTCGGAATCTTCGTACGTCAAATGGATTTTTGAATAGTACGTATTGTCTTTCAT
>JBOHOS010000132.1:0-1113 GCA_050731295.1 Nitrospiraceae bacterium
ACCATTGGGACATACAGACCTAAGCTATTCTGTGGAATTGTTGATTGCAAGTCCGTTCGCGACGACCGCTTTAGAAAAAGGGTACTCATGATTCGGATCCTCATCATTGATGACGATGATCAGGTGCGCGAGATGCTGCGAGAGGCGCTCGAGACGGAAGGCTATCAGGTCTCAGAAGCGAAAGACGGTCGGCAAGCGATTGAACAAGACCGTCGGTGTCCGAGCGACCTTATTATCTTGGATATTTTTATGCCGGAACAGGATGGCCTCGAGACCCTCCAACAATTTCGGCAGCAGTCGCCTGCCAGACGAATAATTGGGATATCAGGGGGCTCGCAACGAGTCACTCTGGACGTTTTGGACGTAGCTCAGAAGCTCGGAGCCGTACAAACCCTCCAAAAGCCGTTTCCCTTATCAACCATGCTGGAGATGGTGCGAAGTGTCCTATCGTCAGGAGACGCTGAGCTCAGTTAAGCATCGAGTATTGCCCTGACCTTGCGCACTAGTGCCTCACTGGTAAATGGCTTCTGAAGAAACGCGAGTTCCGCGTCTAAGATGCCGTGACGAATAGCGGGATCATCGGGATACCCAGACATATACAAGACTCGCGCTTCGGGATGTGTGAGGTGCAAGTGCTCCGCCAGTTCTCGGCCATTCATCTGCGGCATAACCACATCCGTAATGAGGAGATGGATCTGCCCATTCCGCTGCGCCCCGAGAACCAAGGCTTCGATGCCATGTCTCGCTTCAAGGACGCTATAACCATTCTCTTGTAGCGCATCACTTACAATTGAGCGGACATCTGGTTCATCTTCCACTAGTAAGACGGTCTCCTTACCGCGGCAGTCCATACATGCTGGCAGGTCTACCTTAACGTCTTGCTCCACCCTGCTCACTTTCGGCAAGTAGATCGTGAAGGTGCTGCCATGCCCAACCTCGCTATCCACCCTGATGTAGCCATCACTCTGGCGTATGATGCCATAGACCGTAGCGAGGCCTAACCCGGTTCCTTCACCGCGAGTTTTCGTCGTGAAAAAGGGTTCGAAGATTCGAGCCTTTGTTTCCGAATCCATCCCGCTTCCCGTATCGTTGATGACCAGCGTAACGTAATGC
>JBOHOS010000133.1:0-2062 GCA_050731295.1 Nitrospiraceae bacterium
ATTCCGTTGAGGCGGAAGGTCGCACGGTTCCCCTATGTATCGCGATCGGCGAGACAAGCGCTGTTTTGAAGCGGAGTCAGGAGGATTTCTTTCACCGCGGAGCGAGTGGCGGACGGCTAGCGATGCGGGGCGGATGCCTGGTTGCGGGAACTCAGCAGCCAGTTCCGGACGCCTGACTGTAGGCAATTCAATGCCAAAGAACGACGAGAAAGCCTTGACACGGCTTCCTCAACGCATCCGAGTGTGCATCCAATGTTCCCTCTGCAAATGTCGCCGCCACGCCGTGCCTGGGGAAAGGAATCCCATGTCTGGGTTCTGTTCGTCGGTGAGGCTCCGGGAAGGGACTGAAGACGGAACAGGGTCGGCCATTTATGGGGCCGCCGGAAAGTTTCTGGCCAGCCTGTTAAAGGACCATGATAGGGCCCGAGGAAATCTTTCTGACATCCAGAGTGAAATGCAGGCCGCCCAATAATCGCGCGCCTTACCCAGATGAACTGGAAACCTGCAGGCGGCTGTGGCTCGAACGCCAGATCGAGTAATTGATCCGATTGTCGTAGTCCTGCTGGGTAAATTCCGGTCAAGCAAGTCCTCCACGAGAACGGGAACCTCAAGGCATCGCATGGACAGATGCGCGAGCAGGGAGGCCACATGTATCAGATCCAATATCATCCGGCGGCGGCAAGACGGTTTCCTGATATCGGGTTGAGCATGAAGCGGGATGTTGCGAAGCTGATGCAATTTCTTGATCAGCAACCGTGAGGTCACATTCTTGGGAATGGCGCCAAGAGCCGCCTCGAGAAGATTGACATAAGGTCATGAAGATTGCTTTGACCGGCGACGTAATGCTGGGGCGGCTCGTGGATCGCTATGTGATTCAGGATGAGTCCTTGTCCTCCGCCGCTGTCTGGGGCGATGTCTTACCAGTACTCTTGGCGGCGGATCGCAGATTAATCAACCTTGAGTGTGTAATCGGCACCCGTGGCCGGCCATGGCAGCCGACGACGAAGGCCTTTCACTTCCGCGCGTCTCCGCGGGCGATCGAAGTCCTCCGTGCCGCTCGAATTGATTGTGTGACCTTAGCCAACAATCATATTTTGGATTACGGAGAAGAGGCTTTGCTTGAATGTCTGACGCTTCTGGATCAGGCCGGCATTCGCCATGCAGGCGCCGGTCTTCATCTCGATGACGCGCTGGCCTTTGCTCTGCTCGAATGGCCGGAAGCCCGTGTAGCGGTGATTGCGTTGACCGACAATGAGCCGGCATGGGAAGCGACCGAGACGAAACCCGGCGTCAACTACATCGCCTATGATGCTCGGGGGTTGGCAGCCCCCTACCGAGCAAGGTTGACCGAGGTGATCACGAAGGCCAGAGGTCAGGCCGAGTTTGTGATCATCAGTGCCCACGTCGGTCCCAACTGGGGACAGCCGTCTCCGGCAATGCGGGCACTGGCTCATGAACTGCTTGACCTTGGCGCAGATCTCTTTTGGGGACATTCCAACCATACGCCCCAGGGAATTGAAATTTACAAACAGAAGGCTATTCTGTACTCCACAGGCGACTTCATCGATGACTATGCCATTGATCCGGTTGAGCGGAATGATCTCTCATTCCTCTTCCTCCTCGAACGCACCGGCGACGAGAGTGTGTGGATACACCTTTATCCCGTGGCGATTGAGAACTTCAGGGTTCGGTTTGCCAGAGGATCAGAAGTGACTTTTTTGAAAGAGCGCATGAGGGAGAAATGCGAAGGCTTTGGTAGTGCCCTCAGATTTGAAGATCCTGTGGGAACGATTACAGTTAGACCGAGTCGCTGAAGAAGAGGAGGGTATGGTGTGGTCGAGCTGCTCATCTTCGCCGACACCTGCCGCCGCGCCGCTGCCAAAATGCATCACCGCCATGATTCCATACGTCGGTTACGCGAGAGCCGATACATCAACTATCAATGCATATGCATGTTCCTTCTCTAAAAAGAAAACCGGGGCGGCGGTGTTTTGGCCGTCCCGGTGCATTGATTATCCCTGCCTAATTCGAGAGAGAATGTGTGCACGATATGGACCTTGAA
>JBOHOS010000134.1:0-2487 GCA_050731295.1 Nitrospiraceae bacterium
GCACAGGGCCCGCCAGGAGGAACCGCCACCCGGCTGGGATCCTCAAAAAGACGGCGAAGTCGTGCGCATCTTCGTAATCGCAACCTGACCCGCAATATGTTTCCAAATGGTTCCCACCGCCTTTCCCCTTTTCGGCGTCAGGAAGAGGGGCGCTGGTTGCGGATCAGCTTGTCCATGGGGTACCCAAGATCTCGGCTTTTCTGAACCAGCCGCTGAAAGGTTGCGCTGTCCAACTGCGGTGAGCGGGCGAGGATCCAGAGATACCGCCGGTCCGGTGTGCCCACGAGCGCCGTGCGATAGTCGGCATCCAGATCGAGAATCCAATAGTTCCCCTCGCGGGATGAGCCGAATAATCGCGCAAACCAATTATCGAACACCACCGTGAGCCGGGCATTCGTCTTCTTATCGACCCCGGTCGCGACACCCTCGGCCTTTGCCACGCCGCCATCGTCGGTCACGCACTCGTTGTGTACCCCGACCGTCCCATCGGAACGACTCGTGTAGATCGCCTTCGAATCCACACAGTGCCGCTGAACCCACAGCGGCAACCGCGCAATCTCGTACCACGTCCCTGCATAGCGAGTGAGATCGACCGACGCCACGACGGGCGGATCCTTCTTCGTATCCATGCCTCCACAGCCGCCCATCAATAGACACGCAATGGCGAGGCTGAAATAGCGTCCGGTTCTCCGCTTATCCAACGACCGCATGACACCCTCCCGAACTAAATAAGCCATTGCGGGCGGGGCGGCATTCAATCTAGGCCGAGGGCGGAATGTTTTGGTTCATTCGGAAAAGGTTGTCGGGGTCGTACGTGGTTTTCACCTGTATCAACCGTTCGTAGTTCACCCCGTAAGCGGCCGCCACGCGGTCGGATTCGTCCTGCGTGAGGAAGTTGACGTAGACGCCTCCTGTGGCGTATGGCGCAGAGGCTTTGAAGAACTCGCGAGCCCAAGCGACGCAGGGCTTATCCTGGTCCGCATTCTCCCACCGAGCGTGCACGTTCATGACGAACTTCGCGTCACGATGGCTATAGGCGGTGGCGGCCGGCGAGACGCGGCTGGCCTGCGCGCCCAGGAGGCCGATGAAGATCTCGCACTGGGGCGAAGGAACCTTTCCCGCGTACTCGATCATCGCGTCGATAGCGCCGTCACTCAGCGCCGTGAAGTTGTGGGACTTCCAGTAGTTTCGCGCACCGGGCGCGAGCAGGGGATCGAAAGCCTGCTGCCAGGCCGTGTACGGCTGGGGACCAATGTGTTCGCCATGCGCCTTTCCAAAGGTACGCAGCGGTTCGATCAGCCGTTGGCCTTCGTCGACTTCCCCGGCGTAGAAGACGGCAAAGGCGACGATTTCCTTGCCGTGAACCGCCGTGGGCAGAAAAGGCAGCGGCGGGGCCTTGCGCAACACCACCCACACGTTCAGGGCATCGGGCATCTGAGCCACGAATTCCCGGTACTTGGCAAGAACCGTCTTCGCCTCGTTGAACGGGAATACGATCAGGCCGCTCAGCACCTCCGGTCCGACCGGATGGAGTTGAAACTCGAACAGTGTCACGATGCCGAAATTTCCACCGCCGCCGCGGATCGCCCAAAACAGGTCCGGATTCTCCTGGGCGCTGGCTTGCAATCGTTTGCCTTCGGCAGTGACGACTTCCGCGGACGAGAGATTGTCTATGGTCAGCCCGAACTTGCGCGCCAGCCAGCCGAAGCCGCCGCCGAGCGTCAGGCCGGCAACGCCCGTTGTTGAGTTGATTCCCAGAGGGGTGGCAAGCCCGAATACCTGCGCCTCATGATCGAAGTCCCGAAGCGTGGCGCCGGGTTCGACGTAGGCCCGCCGGGTCTGTGGATTGACGCGGACCGATTTCATGGGTGAAAGGTCGATCATTAACCCCCCGTCACAGATGGCGTTCCCGGCGATGCTATGTCCACCGCCGCGCACGGCCACCAGCAGAGCGTGATCGCGCGCGAGTGCGAGCGAGCGCATGACATCCGCCACGCCTGCGCATCGCACGATCACTGCGGGCTTGCGATCGATCGTGGCGTTCCAGATCGTACGGGCGTCGTCATACCCAGAATCTGCCGGCGCCAGCACTTCGCCTCTTACCTGTGCTCTCAGTTGGTCGATCACGTCCTTCCGAATGACTTCCATAATAAGCCTCCCATGAATAGGGCCTCTGTCAACAGTCAACACGAAGCCCTGTTGAAAATAGATGGACCGTTAAACCTCCCATGCGGGCTCAGACGCCCAGCCTTCCGGTTTAAAGACAGCTGTCCAATCCCCAAAACGAGGTGCCTGCTCAGCGCCCACCTGCTGCAACAGCGCCCGGAGCCCCGCTCGCGCCGGCGAGCGATCACCTCTGCCGGTGGGTGAGAGAGAAACCAGCCCGGTTACCCTGCTTCGACCATGACCTCTGTGGTCACCGAGTTGGCAATAAAGCATTCGCTATGAGCCCGCTCATGGAGCGCGGCAATCTGCTCAGGAGTCGGA
>JBOHOS010000135.1:0-1416 GCA_050731295.1 Nitrospiraceae bacterium
GCGACCACGGCCGGCGGACTGGTAAAGACACCGCCCAAAGGCTCCCAGCCGCCGGGCGAGGGGCGCCAAGCCCCATCCCAGGCTTTGTGATACATCGCGCCATCCGTGCCTACACCGAAAATATCTAGCCGGTTCGGCCCCCATGACACGACGGCCGGTGGGCTGGTAAAGGCACCCTCCAGGCGCTCCCAGGAAGTCCATCCCGTGTTGGGAGTCCACGCCGTGTGGAACAGACTGCGGTCTGTTCCCAGACCGAAAAGATCCAGACGGTTTGGTCCCCGGGCGACCACGGCCGGCGGGCTGGTAAAGATGCCGCCCAAATGCTCCCAGCCGCTGGGCGAGGGGCGCCAGATCCCATCCCAGGCTTTGTGATACATCGCGCCATCCGTGCCTACACCAAAGACATCCAGGCGGTTCGGCCCCCACGCAGCCACAGCAAGGCCGAATCCATCGTGGAAAACGGGTGCAAACTCATTGCTGTCGGTGAATCGGGTGATCTTGCAGTCGGACGTGTTCGGCAAGGGAGAGTTTTTATCAAATTTCTCTGCGCACTTCATGATCGCCTCTGCGGTGCCGACGTAAAGGACTTCGCTCGGATCTGTGTGACCATCGATTTCCATACCCCTAGTCCATATCGGCGAGTCAGCCGAGTGGGGATTCTTGTTTGTTTGCGAGGGAGCCGTGGCGCGGATGCCTAGTTCATGCGCCGTGCCGTTGGGCTTTGGGGGGTTGCCTACGAGGAGATTACTTACGCCCATACGATGGCATTCGTTGCATTTATTGCCTTGGACTTCGATCTGGTAGGCCTTCCATGATGCAAAGTCTGTCCCGACAAAGTGGTAGGAGTCACCGGAGCTGTTGAACGTGCCGTCCCCCGCGCCAGGAAGGAGAGGATTGCCATCGGCTCCCTTGACCTGTGATAAATATGGTGGGCGAATAATCGGTCCGTTGTCGTGGCAGCCTGCACACGGGAACGTGCTATTCTTGATCTTCTCAGGCGTCATCCAAAAGCCGCCCGACGTCCCCTTTGAAGGAGCTTTGACGATACCACTGAGGGGCTTCGTGGCTTTAGTACGAGTATTCTCATCCTCCCAATCGGCAAGCGCCTGATAGAAACAAGTGGCGCCATTATCTTTATTGTGCTGGATGACCGCGATGTCTCCATATTCCCCGTCCTTGAGGCCTTGTTTTCGGCAATGGGCGACCGCATAGGCATGATCATTTGAGCCGGGCAGCACCTGAAAACGGCTCCCCGGATCGCATTCTTGGTTGAGCACATTGGGTCGATCGCATTTTTGCTTCGGCCGATACTTAGCAGGGCTTCCATCAGGATTCGTATGATGCGTCGTCGGGACAAGCGTCCCACTGTCACAGTTGAAATCGGGGACGGTGAGGCCAATCGCCTCATCGCACTGC
>JBOHOS010000136.1:0-6927 GCA_050731295.1 Nitrospiraceae bacterium
GCTCGGATGAAGTCGTCGATTGCCACGCGCCCGCATCGGATCATTCGACCCGCACCGCCCCTCTCGGCGAATGCGCTGACCGTGTTGCGCCGTCGTTATTTGAAAAAGAATGCCGCCGGGCGGTTCCTTGAAACACCGGCGCAACTATTCAGACGAGTGGCCGACAATATTGCCGATGCGGAGCGTCGGTATGGCGGGACTGATCGAAACCGGGCGTCGATCGCCCGGTCGTTCTACCGGATGATGAGCCGCCTCGAGTTCCTCCCGAATTCGCCCACATTGATGAATGCCGGCCGGGATCTGCAGCAACTCTCCGCCTGTTTCGTCTTGCCGGTCGAAGACTCGCTCGAATCCATTTTCGAAGCGGTCAAACATCAAGCGCTGATCCATCAGTCCGGGGGAGGAACCGGCTTTGCCTTCAGCCACCTTCGGCCCAAGAATGATCCGGTCTCATCGACCAGCGGCATCGCTTCAGGACCGGTCTCGTTCATGCGCGTCTTTAACATGGCGACGGAGGTCGTCAAACAGGGCGGGACGCGGCGCGGCGCCAACATGGGTATCTTGCGCATCGATCATCCCGACATTCTCAGATTCATCGACATCAAACGAGACCCGCAGGAGCTGACGAATTTCAATCTCTCGGTCGGCGTCACCGATGCGTTCATGCGCGCGCTCGACCACGGGAAGGATTATGTCTTGATCCACCCGCGAACCGGCCGTGCGACCAGGCGCCTCAAGGCGGCGCTCGTGTTCGACCGCATTGCGGAGGCTGCCTGGGATACGGGAGAACCGGGCGTGGTCTTTCTGGATACGATCAACGCGGCGAATCCGACGCCGCACATCGGCCGCATGGAATCGACCAACCCCTGCGGGGAACAGCCCCTGTTGCCCTATGAGTCATGCAATCTGGGGTCAATCAACGTGGCGCGTTTTCTCGCCCATGGTTCACGCACGCCGAGCATCGACTTCGCTCGGATGGCGGACACGATACGAACCGCGGTGCGCTTCTTGGACAATGTCATCGACATGAACCAGTATCCCCTGCCCGACATCGCGGCCATCACCCATGCCAATCGGAAGATCGGACTGGGCGTGATGGGATTCGCCGACCTGCTGATCGCGCTGAACGTTCCATACGATTCCGAGAAGGCGCTCCGCATCGGCGAACGGTTAATACGCTTCATCTGGGAATGCGCGCGAGCGGCATCCAAAGATCTCGCACAGGAGCGTGGGGTGTTCCCGAATTTCAAAGGAAGCCGCCTCGAGTCGGAAGGCCAGCGACTTCGCAACGCCACGGTGACGACGGTCGCCCCGACCGGGACCATCAGCATTATCGCCGATTGTTCGCCGGGCATCGAACCGCTCTACGGTGTCAGTTTCGTCAGAACGGTCATGGAGGACGTTCGTCTGCTGTCCGTCCATCCGCTCTTTGTTCAACGGGCGCGCCGCGCCGGCATCTATTCCAAACGCCTCATCGCACAAGTGGCCGCCAACGAGTCCATTCAACATCTCACCAATATTCCGGCCATTATTCGTCGGCTGTTCGTCACGGCGCATGACGTGATGCCTGAACAACATGTTCGAATGCAGGCGGTGTTCCAAAAATACAGCGACAGCGGCGTCTCCAAAACGATCAACCTACCGACCACTGCGACCAAGGCTGAGGTGGCATCGGCGTTACGGCTGGCGTACCGGCTCGGCTGCAAGGGCATTACGGTCTTTCGGGCTGGCAGCCGCGAGACGCAAGTGATGGCATGCGCGAACGTCCACTATTGCTGACAAAGGCTGAAATGGCTTCCAACTTCGTGCTCCCTTGTTTGAACGCCTGGTCGGCTCGGCGCGCGACATTGTCCGTCGACGCAGGGAGCCATCCGGGACACCAGTCGTTTGACACCCACCTGTTGCAGTGGTATCTACACATCAAAGGCAGCACAGCCTAATGAGAAAGGAGCTTGAATGCGAGGACAATCAGCCGGAGCGATGGCGGCGAGGCCGGTCTCAACGTGGGACCTGTCGTTTGCTCGCGAGCCGGACCCCGATTTTGAGAACGATCTCGACGAATCTCATGAGCCGGTGGTGTTAGGCTCGCCGGATCCCTCTCCCAAGCCTCCTCACCTTAGACCGTGGCTCTTGCTCTTACTCTTGCTCATGGTGGGGGGGGGAACCTATTTGGCGTCGGACCCCAGCCTGGTGCTCGAACTCATCGGTCAAGGCCCGCCATCAGCACCGGCTCCCGTCCCGCCGCCGGCCGCCCAACCACAGCCCGACAGCGAGCCGTCTCCCCTGCGTGCTCCCGAGCCATTGTCACCCACACTCCCGGTGACACCGCCGCTCAGTTCCGCCTCCGTGCCTACCCCTGTTTTCACTGAAGGCCAACGGGTGACGATTCGGCCCGAGTCGTCTTCACCAAGCGGCAGCGTGACCTTGTCCGCTGATGTCGAAGGAACACGCCCAGGTCCCACCGTGCGAGGAGGATCCACCCTGACGGTGTTGGATGCCGAGTTTCAGAACGCGACGTGGATTTATTCCGTCCGAGGCGAGGCCGGGGTCAAGGGATGGATTCCGGAAACGCGGCTCTCCGCCAAATAACCTCCTCCTCACCGCCATCGCGCTTTGCTATAATGCAGTTTCGATGTGAGATCCGAACGTTACGGAAGCGCGCCCGCCTGTCCTCGTCTGCCTCAGGCGGGAGGCCGTGATCGGATCGAGAGGATATCTTGCTGCGCGCGATTATTTTCGATTTCGATGGCGTCGTTGCGGATAGTGAGCCCGTCCACTTCGCGGTGTTTCAACGGGTATTGGGCGAACTGGGATTTTTTCTCAGCCAAGAAGAATACTATGCCCATTATCTCGGCTACGATGACAAAGGCTGCTTCGCCGCTTTTCTGTCCGCGCATGGCTCTTCCGCGCCCCCGGTCATGATCGACCAACTCGTCGCCCGGAAAGCGGCCGCGTACCTTCACTACATCCGGCAGCAGTTCGTGATTTTCCCCGGGGTGCGAGAGTTTGTTCGCGAAGCGGGTCAGCGGTATCAGCTCGCCATTTGCTCGGGAGCGCTGCGCCACGAGATCGAGCTGATTCTCGGAGAAGCCGGAATCCGACAGGAGTTCGAGCATATCACCAGTTCGGAGGATGTCACGCACGGAAAACCCAGTCCCGAGGGGTTTCTGCATGCCCTGGGTGCGCTCAATGAGCGGCATGTGGGGTCGCCGTTGACTCCCGGCGACTGTTTGGTGATCGAGGATTCAATTCCCGGCATTCGGGGAGGCCATGCCGCCGGCATGAAAGTGTTGGCCGTCGCGAACACGCATGCTCTCCCGGAGCTCCATGAAGCCGACGAAGTCACACGATCGCTGATCGATGTCAAACTGTCCGATCTCGAACGGCGCCTCTGGAAATCGGACGAGTAACGGCTCGCTGTCAGGCAGCGCTCATGCGTCAGACGACGCTGCGCCACCCGGCCGATTTCCAATCTCCGTCGGGTCTCGACGCAGCCATAAGGATGAGGAAGAATGAGAATCTGCTCCTTGTTGCCAGGAGCGACCGAAGTGGTGGCGGCTCTTGGGCTGGCCGACGAACTGGTCGGCGTCAGCCACGAATGTGACTATCCGCCGGAGGTCCGACAGAAACCGGTCATGGTGCGGGGAGCCATTGATTCGGAACGGATGTCGAGCGCGGAGGTAGATGAGAGGGTCCGCGCCGCGCTCACCGACGGGCAGGATCTGTATGCGCTCAACGAAACGTTATTCGAACAGGCGCAGCCCGATCTGGTCATTGCCCAGGATCTGTGCCACGTCTGCGCCGTCACACCCGGCCAGTTGCAACGAGCGCTTCACGCTCTCCCGAGGCTCCCGGAAGTCTTGACGCTGAATCCCAGCCGCCTCGATGATATCTTCGGGGATATCGAGCGAATCGGAACCGCAACCGGAACAGTGACGGAAGCGAGTGCGCTTATCGCGTCGCTTCGATCTCACCTGACCTCCATTCGGGACCGGGTCGCTCGGGCGTCCCGGCGGCCGAGAGTCGCCTGCCTGGAATGGATCGATCCGCTCTTTGCCGCCGGTCACTGGGTGCCTGACATGGTCGCATGGGCCGGAGGTCAGAATATGCTCGGCACGGCCGGGGCTCCGTCGGAACGCGTGACGTGGGATCAGGTGGTCGCCGTGGATCCCGAGGTGCTGGTCCTGATGCCATGCGGGTTTTCCATTGACCGCTCGCGACGCGAGCTCCATCGCCTGCGATCCAACCCCGGCTGGGCTCGGCTCGGGGCCGTTCGGCAGCGTCGCGTCTTCGCGGTCGATGCAGGCTCATTCTTCAGCCGGCCCGGACCACGCTTGATCGATGGCGTCGCCCTGCTGGCGGCCTTGCTCCACCCGTCGCTGCACGGTGAACACATTTTCCCCGGGGCCGAGCGCATAGCTGAATGCTGAGCAGGCCGCCCGCTTCGTTCTCGGCTGGATCATTTCTCAACGGCAGACCCGGCCATCTCACCGGCTCAGCGGCGTGCAGCTTTCGTATTCCGCTTTGCCGAATGGTCCTATAAATCCGTATGACCCTCACGGAAGCCCAGACCTATTGCGAGATCGTCGCCAAGCGGAGCGGAAGCAATTTTTATTATTCGTTTCTCTTTCTTCCGCGCGCCCGCCGGGAGGCCATGTACGCTGTCTATGCCTTCTGCAAAGAAGTGGATAGCGCCGTAGACGATCCGCCCAGCGGGAGCGACCCTCACGAACAGCTCACCCGTTGGCGAAAAGAATTGACGGCCGCCTATCACGGCACACCGTCTCATCCCGTCACCGTGAGCCTGGCCGAACACATCCGGCGTCTCGCTATTCCACAGCCGTACTTCGACGATCTCCTGGATGGAGTGGAGATGGATCTCTCCACGATCCGCTATGCGACCTTTGAAGAGCTGTCGGTGTATTGTTATCGGGTTGCCTCCGTAGTCGGGCTGATTTGCCTGCACGTCTTCGGAACCCGTTCGGACAAGGCGCGGCAATATGCGATCGACCTTGGGCTGGCGTTTCAGCTCACGAACATTCTGCGAGATCTCGGCGCGGATGCCGATCGCGGGCGAATCTATCTTCCGCAGGAAGATCTGGCCCGTTATGGGTATTCGGAAGCCGATCTGCGAGCACGAACCTATTCGCCCGGCTTCGTTGAATTAATGAAGTTCGAATGCGCGCGCGCACGGGGCTACTATCGGAAAGCCCGGCAGCAGTCCGAGTCGTTGCCGGGACCGGATCGGCGGGCGCTAACTGTGGCTGAAATCATGCGGGGCGTCTATGTTCGGATTCTGGATCGTATCGAGCGGTCCGGCTATCGGGTGTTCGACACGCGTTTGAGCCTCGCTCCATCCTATCGTCTGGCGATTGCCGCAGGCATATGGCTTCGATCGCGGCTCCCGTAAGCGAGCGCTCAAGAACACGAGCCACGCTCTGCAGGACGAACGCTCTCTATCGCGTTGAAGGATGCACGGAACTCTCGAACACCGCCGAGCGTGGCCTCATACACCGGCAGCGTGAATCTCTCGCCGATCCGATCATGAAGCGAAAGGCACTGGTTATAGGCGGCGGTCCCGCCGGCCTCACAGCGGCGCTCAGGCTGAGCGAACAGGCCTACCGGGTCACCGTCATTGAGCAAGAGAGCACGTGGGGCGGACGCTTGAGTAAGGGCCTGCACACCGGCGCCATGCCGACCGTGCTCTTGGGATGCCATCACGCGACGTTGGCCTTATTGAAGACGCTCGGCACGGCATCGCGCGTCGATTTTGCGCCCGCTCCGTCCTTCGAGTTCGTAAGAACCGGAACGCCTCCGGTTCGTTTTCGACGCCCATTGATTCCCGCGCCGTGGTGCACGCTACTGAGCCTCGCAGTCTTCCGCGTGCTGTCGTTTCGGGACCGATGGCGCTTCCTCGCATGGCTCGAGCGGACATGGGAACGGGATCCTGAGCTGCCCGCCGATCTCGACAATCACACGGCGGAAGCATGGCTCAGAGGCGTCGGCCAGTCCGAAAAGGCACGACTGCAAGCTTGGACCCCGCTGTGTCGTTTTCTTCTCGGGGATGACTTGAAAACCGCTTCCGCGGCTCTCTTCCTCAGCACGCTGATCCGCTGTTTTATGTTGTCCCGCCGACATTCCGGCCTCGCCCTTCCGACTGACACGTTCAACCATTTACTGGTGGACCCGGCGCTCAGGATCTTGCAGCAACGCGGCGTCCAGTTACAGCCGCATACCGCAGCCAGCCAGATTCAGATCAATAACCAGAGCTTGACGGGCGTCAGACTGGAGGACGGAACGATGGTTGTTGCCGATTGGTACGTCGCGGCGATTCCGCATCGATCGCTCAGCCCGCTGCTGCCGGAGCGAGCCGTCACGCGCTTCTCGTATTTTCAACAACTGCCGCAATTGATCGACAACGCCGCGCTAACGGTCCACCTCTGGGTGAAGGCCGCCGACCTCCGGCCACGCGTCCTGCTCCTGGCAGGGAGACCCTTTCATTGGATCGCATTGAGACCGAATCGCTCTGGAGACCGACGGCTCCTCGTGTCTCTGGTCTCAACAGGGTCACAGATTCTGTGGAATCGGCCGGATCAAGAGATCGTGGATCTTGCCATGATCGACCTTCGCGCCGCGCTGCCGGACATGGAGGCGGCTCACCTCATGGAGCATCAGATCGTGAAAGAGCCTCGCGCGTTTCTATCCGTCCGGCCTCGCACGACGGCTCTCCGCCCGTTGCAGCAAAGCCCGTTCCCCAATTTCTTTCTCGCCGGAGACTGGACGGATACCGGCCTACCTTCCACATTGGAAAGCGCCATTCATAGCGGAGATCTGTGCGCCAGGGCCATCGCGGCGAAAAACGCCGCCGCCTACCACCGCTAGCGTATCGGCAAGGCAGGAAGCCTTTCAGAAAGGAGTGAATGAGCG
>JBOHOS010000137.1:0-8993 GCA_050731295.1 Nitrospiraceae bacterium
CCCCCGGAAGGAGGCGCATCTTTAAACGCCGCTCAGCCAAGACTTCGCGGCTAGGGAACGCGCCTGGGCTACGGGAAAAAGCCGCGTCCCACGGGGACAGAGCTGGTCTCGGCCAGGTCGGGGCTGGGCCGGGTGAAATAGCGCGGATGGGGATCGGGAGGGTGTAATAGTGAGTGAAATAGTCGCCTGGGGTGGGCGGGCGCGAAAAGTCGTTGACGGATTACGATCGTCCGGTGAGCTGGAACTTCAGGGTCATCCCCCGTTGCAATTTCAATGAGTCCGCGACGCCGCCGGCAAGTTCCAGCACATAGACGGCATGATCATTGGGTTGGTATTGGGGGCATCCGTCATCGGCACGGCTGCATGTCGGAACGTTGCGTTCCACATGAACGATTTTTTTCTTCCCATCCATCCAGATAATATCGAGGGCAATGCGGGTATTCTTCATCCAAAAGGTCCACTGCTGCGGCTCGCTGAATGTAAACAGCATGCCGCGGTCCTTCGGAAGTGATTCACGGAACATCAGTCCACGCCCTCGTTTCTCAGCGGTGTCGGCCAATTCCGCTTGTATGACCGTCCCTCCGGGAGTGGTGATCGGGATCAGGGTATCATCCGTTGGAAAATTAGCCGCCGAGCCGGGGTTCGAAACGGAGTTCAGCAGAAGCGCGGTCGTGGTGAGGGAGATTCGCAGGAAGAGCGGAAACATGCGCGAATCGTAAGGGCTTTCGTTTATCGTGTCAAGTCAACGAAACACTATGGAGGCGATCTGGACAGCGCAATACGACCCCCGTGTTCCGTCAAGCCTCGACTATCCGGAAGGCGTCCTCTCCGATCTCCTCACCAAAGCCGCTGCGAACTATCCAGAACGCCCGGCGCTTTCCTATTATGGACGAGCGATCACATACCGCGAACTGGCGGATCTCGTAAATCGATTTGCCGCGGGGTTACACGGCTTTCAGATTGGCCCGGGTTCCGTTGTAGGGATCATGTTGCCGAATCTTCCTCAAACTGTAATCGCTTTTTACGGGAGTCTTCAAGCCGGGGCCACGGTGACCGCCATCAACCCGCTGTACGTAGAAGGGGAGATTGAACACCAGATTTCAGATGCCGGCTGTGACATCGTCGTGGCCCTGGATCAGTTCCTGCCTCGCATTGAACCGTTGTTGGGACGGACGTCTCTCAAACGCGTCATTGCGACGGGCCCGGAGGATTATTTACCATGGCTCAAGCGCCTGCTGTATCCTTGGATGAAGCCTCGGCAGGGTTCCATTCAAGGGTCTCGCGCTTCTGCGGTGTATTCTCTGCGGCGCATCATGTCCGGCGTACCCTCCACTCCAACGGCCGCTCGGCCTCGGAATGACATCGCCCTTCTGCAATATACGGGTGGGACGACCGGTGTGCCCAAAGGCGTGGTGCTGACCCATCGCAATCTCCTGTCGAATACATGGCAATGTCGGCATTGGATGCCGTCGCTTCGGGAAGGGCAGGAGACGTTTCTCGCCGTCCTGCCTTTTTTCCACGTGTATGGAATGAGCGCGTGCCAAAATCTGGCGATGAGTGTCGGTGGGGAGCTGGCGTTGCTGCCTCGGTTTCAGGTTGCAGAAGTGTTGGAAACCATTGCCCGTGAGCAGGTGACGGTCTTTCCAGGCATTCCCGCCATGTATTCGGCCATCAACAATTATCAGCATCTGGACCGATATGACCTGCGGTCGATCCGTCTTTGCATCAGCGGCGCCGGGCCGTTGCCTCAATCCATCCAAGAACGCTTCGAAGCGCTCACCGGGGCTCGGTTGGTTGAGGGGTACGGGTTGACGGAAGCCGGTCCTGTCACTCACGTGAACCCCGTCGAAGCGAAGCCGAGCCGACGCCGGCAACGGAGCATCGGTCTGCCGTTGCCGGACACGGAAGCCAAGATTATGGATGTGGAAACGGGAGAACGCGCGCTGCCGGTTGGGGACATCGGCGAACTGGTTATCCGCGGGCCCCAGGTGATGCAGGGTTATTGGAAGAGGGATGACGAGACTGATCAGGTGCTGAGAGGAGACTGGCTCTATACCGGCGACCTCGCCCGCATGGATGGTGAAGGGTTTTTTTACATCGAAGATCGCAAGAAGGACATGATTAAGTCCGGGGGCGAAAATGTGTATCCTCGAGAGGTTGAAGAGGTCCTCTACCGTCATCCCAAAGTCAAGGAGGCGGTGGTGGTCGGTCTTCCTCAGGGTGTGCGCGGTGAGAGCATCAAAGCCTATGTCGTGCTGAAAGATGAGCAGGAGATCACGGCATCGGAACTATTGGAACACTGCCGAAAGGATCTCGCCAAGTTCAAAGTTCCGAGGAAAGTCGAGTTTCGAAAAGAACTTCCCAAGTCAGTGGTCGGAAAAGTGCTGCGCCGCTTGTTGGTGGAAGAGGAACTCAAAAAGGGAGCGGCCAGCCGGCACGAACCGCATGAGGTTCTCTGAACCTCACCTGAGGCCCGTCTTGCATTCAGGTATCCGGCTGTGCCATCCTCCTAGCGAGGCCGCAGCAGGAGGGAATAATGAAAGAAAAACGCCGGGTCTTGTTCAAAAAGGGAGTATTTGTGTGCCCGAAGTGCCGTCAATCCTACGTCCAGGAAAAATGGATCGAGGAGTGGCGGATTCGGTGTCACCGATGTGATTATCGTGGGACGTTGACAGAAGTGTCAGTCGAAGAGCACATGGATGAGGAAACAGTGCGGCATTAGTTAACGGAATCGGCGCTCATCCTCAGAAGCGTCTGCCGGACGTGTCTCGAGATTTGGCCTCCTACCGGTTCGTCTCTCTTCACTTCCGCTCCATCGGCTAGCCCGGGAGTATGGCATGTCTAAAGTCTTCATTCTGGTCGTCTCGCTCTGGTCGTGCCTGCCGTCCCCAGGTCTCGCAATAGCCGCCGACCCAGGCGTCACGATTCTGGTGGTGTACCATTCCGCAAGCGGACAGACCGAGAAGATGGCCGAAGGTGTGGTGGAGGGGGCGAAGGCTGTGCCGGGCACCCTCGTCCTTCTAAAGAAGGTCGGACAGGTGACGTCTGAGGAATTGTTTTCCGCTGATGCGCTGATCGTCGGATCGCCCGTCTATTGGACGAATATGGCGGGTGAAGTGAAAACCTTCTTTGACAATTGGCAGTTCAAGTTCGGGGTCTTTCCAGAGTTCAAGATGCGCAATAAGATCGGTGCGGCCTTCGCCACCGGCGGGCAGATCGCAGGTGGAAAAGAAATGACGCTGTTGACGATTCTGACTGCCATGCTTGGCAATCAGATGATTGTAGTCAGTGGGGGAGGCGCGCTGGGGGCATCCGCGACAACCGAAGGTGAAAGTCCGGGGATTGATGAAAAGGAACTTGCAACGGCCAGAGCATTGGGACAACGGGTTGCTGAGGTGGCCTGGATGATGAAGTCAGGACAAAAACCTTAATCGTGTTCTTCCGGCGTACCCTCGTTCGTTCGGAATTGCACGTCGATCTTCTCTTCTCACCGCGAACGACCCTTCGCTACGTGAACCCTGGTCTCACGAGAACCGCACACCACAGATCCGCACGTAATCAGTTCTTGAATGTTTCGTGCACAACGCCCACAGCAATCGTCGTCGTCGAGTCTGAGAGCGGCAATCAATTTTTCAGGCGCCAGATTCCCTTCTTGAGCGGCACTCTGCACATCTGTTTCAGTGAGACCCTTGCAGAGACAGACATACATAACAAGTCTCCTCCTTGGTCAACGCCGCATGGATATGCCCAATGTTCTCATAAACGATTATGATAATTGTTCTCAACAATGAGAATTATAGTTGGGCGGCTCGTACCTGTCAAGGGATTTCTTCTGGTACCCAGATAGCAAGCGACAAGAGGAGGCGGGCGAACGGGAACTATCCGATAACGGCCTGATCAGACTTGGGTTCGCTCAAGTTCTTCTACCATGTGTCGAATCGTATCAAAGCCGGATTGCCAGAAACTTTCTGCACGCATGTCGACCCCCATTTCACTCAAGATGCTCTGCGGGCTTTGGGACCCACCGGCAGCGAGCAAATTCAGGTACTTCGGCACGAAGCTGGAGCCCTGTTGCTTATACATGTGATAGAGCGCGAGCACGAGCAGGTTTCCAAAGCTATAGGCGTAACAGTAAAATGGACTGCCGAAAATATGGGGGATGGTCAGCCATTCCCAGCGAAATTCCTCCGACACCCTGACCGCGCTTCCAAGCTGCTGTCGTAAGTTGGCCAGATAGGCCGCTGACACATCATGGACGGTGGCGCCGCGCGCAATCATGTCATGGGCGGTCTTCTCAAACAGGACAAAATAAGCTTGGCGCTGAACGGTGGCATAAATGTCGTCGAGCTGAGCGAGAAGAAGGCCCTGTTTGACCGCTTTGCTGGACTCCTGTGCCATCAAGGCTTCGGACAGTAAGCGTTCTCCAAAGACCGAAGCGGTCTCAGCAAGAGGCAAGGTCGAGTGGAAGGTAAACACGGAATGGTCTGCCGCCATCATAGCATGGACCGCATGTCCCAGTTCATGAGCAAGAGTGGCGACATCACGAGCCTCACCGGTATAATTGAGCAAGACGTACGGGGTGAATCCTGGTGTGACACTGTAGCAGAAGGCTCCGCTGAGTTTTCCAGAAGTCGTTCGGGCATCGAGATGCCGCTCGTCCAAGACGCGCTTTGCCAGCTCGGCCAACTGGGGGGAGAAACGTGTATAGGCCTCGAAGACCATACGGACGGCTTCCGAATACCGATACCGTCTTTTTTCGGCGCGATGCGGGGCATAGAGATGAAAACGATTCATCGGTTTGATCTTGCAGATGCGTCCTTTCAGTCGAAAATAATCCTGAAAGACGGCGGCATTCTTGGCACAGACTGAGAGCAGGGCTTGGACCGCCTCATCCGGGACATCATTGGCGAGGTTTCTGGCTCCGATCGGAGAGGGAAAACGCCGCAGTTCAAGATTCTCACTCTTCCAATCGTGGACCAATGTGGCATAAATCTCACCGATGAGATCATGGTGGCCACCGAAAACCCGGTACAGTTCCCGATACGCGGCTTCTCGCAGGCGCGCGTCAGGACTGCGCATGTACACGGACAATTGCTCGCGGGTGAGGATCTTAGGCTTACCATTGACGCGCAACGTAAAGGTGAGGCCGTTGGTCAACACGTCGTATAGGGTGTTCACCGCATTGCGTCCCGTCGTATTCTTTAAGTTGATAATCTTTTCTTCCGGCTCCGAGAGCGTATGGTTTTTGTAACGGCGGATGGTTTCCAGGTGATACTTCAAATCACCGGCATCGGTCAGGAGCCGCCGAGTGTTCTCTTCGTCTATCGATTGCCACCAGAGGTCAAAAAAGATCATTCGGTTCTGCAGTGCAGTGAGCCGTTCTTCAACTTTTGTCTTGAAAGCGCGGGCGTGGAGATTCTGTGTATTTTCTGAAAACCATAGATAAGCGTAAGCACTGAGTTTTGCGGTATATTCGGCGATCTCCTCATGAAGTTTGAGAAGACCAAGGAAGGTGTCGCGTGTGATCTGGGGTGTCAAGTGCGCCCGCATGCCCTCAACCCGGGTTACTCGGGTGTCCAATTCCTTCAACAGGAGGTCAAATTCAGCGGCGGGATCGTTGAGAAGGTCGGATAGGTCCCACTTATCGGCAAGGCTCCCTTGACGCGACCGCAGAGACGATGGTTTCGCATAATGACGTGTCATAAGGCGGCGTTTCATAGTATCCTCCTAGAACTCTATCCTGAGATCATACCATCCCGTCTGGGGTGGAATCGAAATAATTAATGTAATGTTATCAATTATTTATAATGTAACTAGGCCCGGAAGAAGAGCAAGCGTGTTAGGCCTTACATGGTTATGAGGAGTCTTACGAGAAGAGGTGGCTATGACTGAAAATGAAATCAGCCGGGCAGTCCAATATGTCACGGCCAGAACATCCCATGGCTACGATGCTGTTTCAGCGATTATTCGCACAGGGTTGACAGAGCTGGCTGCGATTGCGACCAGCAGTTCTCGATCATTTCAACGCGAGACGCTGGTTGAATACGTCTGCCGGTGGACCATGACGCGGACGGGGCAGCCGGAACCGCTCGTCCGAGAGGTCTTAGGCTGTGCCGGCCGCTGGCTGGATGAGATGTATGAGACCATGATTCGCGAGAGGCCCGATCTATTGAAGGACCGCTAAGTGACAGTCGGCGGATAGCGTTCATCCGAAGAGTTGGGCGCGGTGGGAATTCGTTAGAAATCGATTTCGATTTGGACGACGGTCTAGGATAGCGCCGGAGAGTGGCGACGCGTCTGATAGATCGGCCCCGCAGGACCCCCTTGGTCTGGGGGGTGTCATCAGGCAAAACAACCGGTGCACGGTAGTGAGGCTCTTTCAGAATTGTGGGTATCACTGAAAAGTTGTCTGTAACTATGATCCCAGGTTTTGTTTCAGTAGTTCGAGGTTTTTGGTCACCATGGCATCGCCGCTCTTGCTTGAAACAGCGATGCCTCGATCGCAGACCTCCCGGCATTGATCGAGTTGCCCGATCTTGTGAAGCGCCTGGGCAAGGGCATAGTAGGCGGCCGAATAAGTGGGTTTGACACGAATACAGCTTTCAAGCGCCGTGACCGCTTCATCGTAGCGCGCATCTTCCAAGTAGGCCTTTCCCAGCCCGAACCAGGCCACCTCGTCGTTCGGATCAATCGTTAACACTTTCTTCAGAGGTTCAATGCGAGGATTCGCCATAGAGTTATTCTCCGGAGTAGACGCTTGAACAATCCAACAGAATTTCACGGTAGCACGCCGCCATCGTCGTTGTCTACGCGATCCCGCGCATGCTACGATGCGAACGATCTGGAAGGTATGTCTCGATGGGGCGGACAGGGTTTGTCTATCATCCCGATTACCTGAATCACGACATGGGATCGGGACATCCGGAATCGCCGGAACGTGTGCGGGTAATCGTCAATCGGCTCATGGCTAACGGAGTGCTCGGCCGCCTACACCCAATCGATCCGGTTCTCCCCTCAGATGAATGGATTACCTGGGTGCACGCGCCATCGTATGTGTCTTCATTGAAGGCCCGCGCGCCTGCCAGCGGAAGGGTCTCATTAGACCCGGATACCTCCCTGTCGGTGGGATCGTTGCCGGCTGCCTATCGAGCGGTGGGCGGCGCGTTGGCGGCAGCGGACGCCATCGTCACCGGCCAGATTGAGCATGCCTTCTGCGCCGTCAGGCCGCCGGGCCATCACGCCGAGCACGATCGGGCGATGGGCTTTTGTCTGTTCAACAATGTCGCCATCGCCGCGCGCTACCTGCAACATCGGCATCAACTCCGTCGAGTATTGATCGTTGATTGGGACGTGCACCACGGAAACGGGACGCAACACACCTTTTACCAAGATCCATCCGTCCTTTTTTTCAGCACCCATCAATATCCCTATTACCCGGGAACCGGCCGTGCGACTGAGCGTGGAGAGGGAGCGGGCGACGGAACGACCATCAACGTGCCCATGACATCCGGGCAGGGAGATGACGATTATCGCGATGTTTTTGAGCAGGTCTTGGTACCGGCGGCGGAGACCTTCAAGCCTGAGTTCATCATCATTTCGGCGGGATTCGACGCGCACAGAGATGATCCTCTGGCCGGCATGGGATTGACGGAGGATGGCTACGGAATGTTGACCGATATCGTCGCCGGCATAGCCCGCCGTCATTGCAACGGCCGCATTCTCTCGTGTTTGGAGGGCGGATATAACCTCAAAGCCCTGGCCGCGTCAGTGGAACGCCATCTCATCAGTTTACTGAATGCATGAGAGAGGGTCGTGTAGCTCATGGGTATCATGTCTCCATTGAAGAGAACCCGCAAGATTATCCTCGGAAGCATTGTGGCAGCCGTCGGCTTCGTCTATCTCTTCTATACCGAGTTGCGACCCACCGTCATTTTTGGACTTCGATCGGATTACGCTCGCGCGATTCCGTACCAGAAAATTCCAAATGGGATCGACAGCTTAAAGGCGGAGTCCTGCGGCGCCTGTCACCGAGAAATCTATGAGGAATGGAAAACTAGTATCCATGCCAAGGCCTATGAGGACCCGTTCTTTCAAGCCTATTGGAAAAAGGACGGCAATATCTGGGTGTGCCTGAACTGCCATACGCCGCTCGAGAATCAACAACCAACCTTGATTCAAGACGTTCCCAGAGGACGTGTCGAGAAGGCCACACAGGTGCCCAATCCACATTACGATCCAGACTATCAAAAAGAGGCCATCACCTGCGCCTCCTGCCATGTGCGAGATGGGGTCATCTTGGGGCCGTTTGATGACTCCGTCGCTCCGCATCCGACTCAGTTCGATCCGAACTTTCGGACCGACCGCGTCTGCTATCGCTGTCACAACGTCGTGTCGGGACCATTTCAATTCTATAACGTGGGACCGTGTGGAACGTACGCGGAGTATGAAGGGCGGTTCTTTATGAAGGACAAAGGCATGATCTGCCAGAGTTGCCACATGCCGGAGGTCGAACGCCCAGTCGCGGACGGCGGGCCGATTCGCCTAGGTCGCCGGCACCTGTGGAGAGGAGGGCATGATCCCGATATGATCAAGCGGGCCGTGGCCGTTCAAGTGCGAGCGGATCCTCCGGCCCCTCAACCGGGACAAACGGTGACCTTCACGGTCACGCTCATCAATGCTGGAGCCGGCCATAAGATTCCGACCGGCGATCCGGACCGCCACTTTACGGTCGAATTTGTGATACAGGATGAACAGAACAGAGTCGTCAAGGAACAGACCGAAACGATGGGACGATGGATATTGTGGCAGCCGGTCATTCTGGAGGTCTATGACAACCGATTGCTGCCACTGGCCAGCCGGAGCTACACATTTACGTACCGTCTGCCCAACGAATCTGTGCGGATGACCTTGAAGACCCTCGTGCGGTACCATATTTTGACCGATGCTCAACATGCGATGCTCAAGAGAAAATACCAACTCTCGGGGGACGACCC